>JBAVQZ010000510.1:0-4930 GCA_049694515.1 Paracoccaceae bacterium
AGGTGATGGCGACGGGCGGCCTGGCGGGCGCGGCCTTCAACGCCGCGAATGAGCGCGCGCTGGACGCTTTCATCGCCGGCGAGATCGGATTTGTGGCGATGGCGCGCGTGGTGGAGACGGTTCTTGACAGGCTTTCGGGCGAAAGTGGCCTTACTGATGCCCCGATCAGCCTTGATAACGTCATGCAAATGGACCATCTCGCACGTCAGAGGGCGGCGCAGGTGATAAAAGAAATTGAGCAGTAAAAGGGTAATTTCGTGGATATTGTCGGCCTGATTCCGTCCTTCGGGAACATTCTGTACACAGCGGGTGCATTCGTCGTCGCGCTCAGCGTCATCGTCGCAATCCACGAATACGGACACTACATCGTCGGGCGGCTGTCGGGCATCCACGCCGATGTCTTCTCTCTCGGGTTCGGGCCGGTGCTGTTCTCGCGCGAGGACAAATGGGGCACCAAGTGGCAGATCGCGGCACTGCCCTTCGGCGGCTACGTGAAATTTCTGGGCGACGCCAGTGCCACCAGCGACCGGGCCAGCGCCGAGTTGGCCGAGATGGACGAGGAGACGCGGCGCCACACGATGCATGGCGCTCCCCTATGGGCGCGGGCCGCGACCGTCGCGGCGGGGCCGGTGTTCAACTTCATTCTGTCAATTCTGGTCTTTTCGGCCGTTCTGTTTCTGCGTGGCGAGGCGGTGGATCCGCCGACGCTGGCGCAATTGAAACCGATGCCCGCAGCCGCCAATGATCTGCGTCCCGGCGACGAAATCCTGAAGATCGACGGCCAGCCGACGCCCGACTACACGGCCTTCTACGACGTGGTGGACGAACTGCCGGTGCGCGCGCCTTTGACGTATACCGTGCGCCGCGACGGTGCCGAACAGGTGGTGGACGGCCCCTATCCCTTCCCGCCGCTGGTCGAGGGGCTTCAACCGGGCTCGGCAGCGATGGATGTCGGGATGGAGGCGGGCGACGTGATCCTGGCCGTGGACGGTCAGCGCATCGCCGCGTTCCGTCAGTTGCAGGACATCGTGACCGCCTCGGAGGGCAAGCCGCTGCTGCTGACGGTCTGGCGCGACGGCACGACGCTGGACTTCACGCTTGCGCCGCGCCGTTCCGACCTGCCGCTGCCCGATGGCGGGTTCGAGACGCGCTGGCTGATCGGAATGACCGGCGGCCTGTTCTTCACGCCCGCAACGGCGACGCCCGGCCCCCTGGCGGCGCTGTCCTACGGGACGGACCAGACCTACAACATCGTCCGCTCCAGTCTGTCGGGACTCTATCACATGGTCACCGGGGCGATCAGTTCGTGCAACCTTCGCGGCCCGCTTGGAATCGCCGAAACCTCGGGCGACATGGCCAGCCAGGGCTGGACCAGCTTCATCTGGTTCATCGCGGTCCTGTCCACCGCAGTCGGGCTGCTGAACCTGTTCCCGATTCCCGTGCTGGACGGTGGGCACCTGGTGTTTCACGCCTATGAGGCGATTGTGGGCCGTCCGCCCAGCGACCTGGCGCTTCGCGTGCTGATGGGGGTCGGCCTGGGGCTGCTGATGGGGCTGATGTTCTTTGCGCTGGGAAATGACCTGTTCTGCCCATAAGGCGCCCAGTCAGCGCCGCAAAGCCGCCATATTCAGAGCCTAATGTCTGCGTCAGGCACATGACCTTGCACACGCAATGGAGGGCGCTGTCATGCATACGATCACGCAGGGCTATCGCGGCCTTTCGCTTCTGGTGAACCTGAACTGGGACCGGCTGCTCTATATCGCCACGGTATTCGCCGCGCTCATGATGGGGGCGTTTCTCGGCTCGCTTCTGTAGGATCGGGCGGACGTCGCGCGCTGCCGCCGGGGCAGGGCTGCTACACCTTCTTAAATTGTGCCCGCCAGACCCCTCCCGCCTTTTGACAAGACTCCCCTTTCCCGATACGCAGGTTGCCAAATCGAGGCATCAGTACGGGGCAGGCCGATGACCAGAGAAGCGCGCGGGACGAACAGGTCTTTGCGAGGCGGGGCAGGGGTGATCAAGCGCCTTGCCGTAATCCTTTTCCTTTCCATTGCCGCGGTTTGTTCGGCGGCGCCGCAGGCGGCACAGGCGCAGACCTACCGCTTTACCTCGGTTGCGGTCGAAGGCAACCAGCGGGTGGATCCGGCGACGATCCTCAGCTATGCCGGAATTTCCCGCGGCGAGGCCATCACCGCCGCGCAACTCAACGACGCCTATCAGAAGATCGTCAATACCGGCCTGTTCGAGAGTGTCGAGCTGATCCCGCAAGGCGGGCGCCTGCTGATCCGGGTCAACGAATACCCGACGATCAACGTGATCAGCTTCGAGGGGAACCGCCGGCTGAAGGACGAGGATCTGAGCAAGATCGTCACCTCTCAGTCGCGCCGCGTCTACAGCCCCAAGACCGCCGAGGCCGACGCCGCGGCCATCGTCGGCGCTTATGAGCAGGCCGGCCGGCTGGCCGCGACCGTGGAGCCGCGCATCATCCGCCGCTCGGAAAATCGCGTCGATCTGGTGTTCGAGATCACCGAGGGCAAGGTTGTGGAGGTCAACCGGATCTCTTTCGTGGGCAACCGCAACTTCTCGGAGCGGCGGCTGCGGCGGGTGCTCGGCACCAAGCAGGCGGGCCTGCTGCGCTTCATCATCAAGAGCGACACGTTCGTCGCCGACCGCATCGAGTTCGACAAGCAGGTGCTGCGCGATTTCTACCTGTCGCGCGGCTATATCGACTTCCAGGTCCTCTCCGTGACGTCCGAGCTGACGCGCAATCGCGACAGCTTCATCGTCACGTTCAACATCCGCGAGGGCCAGAAATTCGAGTTCGGCAAGATCACCGCCTCCAGCGACCTGGCCGAGATCGACCCCGCCGAGTTCGAGAGCGTGACCAAGATCCGCGACGGGGTGACCTATTCCCCGACGCTGGTGGAGAACACCATCACGCGGATGGAGCGTCTGGCGACGGAAAAGGGCCTGAACTTCATACGGGTCGAGCCGCGCATCACCCGCAGGGATCGCGATCTGAAACTGGATGTGGATTTCGTGATTTCGAAGGGTCCGCGCGTTTTCGTGGAACGGATCGACATCGAGGGCAACGCCACCACGCTGGACCGGGTAATCCGGCGCCAGTTCCGCACGGTGGAAGGCGATCCGTTCAATCCGCGCGCCATCCGGCAGGCGGCCGAGCGCATACGGGCCCTGGGTTTCTTCTCGACCGCGGATGTGAACGCGCGCGAGGGAACCTCGCCCGACCAGGTGATCGTCGATGTGAATGTCGAGGAAAAGCCCACCGGCTCGCTCTCGTTCGGGCTGAACTACAGCGTCAATGACGGCCTGGGCGCCGCGATCAGCTTCTCGGAAAGCAATTTCCTGGGGCGCGGCCAGTATCTTAAGCTGTCCTACGGTACCGGCGTGAACAACGCAACCAGCGAACTGATCTTCGCCGAACCCGCCTTCCTTGGACGGGACGTGACATTCCGCTTCAATGCAAAGTACGGCCAGACGAGCGGCCAGTATGATGCGCTGTACCGGACCCGCACGATCCTCATCTCGCCCAGTCTGGAATTCCCGATCGCCGAGAACAGCCGGCTGGCAGTGCGCTACACGATCGCCGAGAACGACCTGTTCAAGTACAAGGGCGAGTCGCCCGTCATCACCAGCGAGGCCGACAAGGGCGCGCTGCTGTCCAGCAAGCTGGGCTACACCTACACCTATGACACGCGGACCACGGGACTCGATCCGAATGCCGGGGTGCTGATCCGCTTCGGCCAGGATATCGCCGGGCTAGGGGGGGACGTGAAGTCGCTCGAGACGACCGGCCTGGTATCGGCCCAGAAAAAGGTCCGCAACGAGGAGGTGACCCTGCGCGCCGAGCTTGAAGGCGGCCTGTTGAGCATGATCAGCGGCAACAGCCGCGTGACGGACCGCTATTTCGGCAACGGAAAGATCCGCGGCTTCTCGGCCAACGGCATCGGTCCGCGCGACACGACCACCGCGAAGAACGAGGCGCTTGGCGGCAACGCCTTCGCCGTTGCGCGCTTCGAGGCCGAGTTCCCGCTGGGCCTGCCCGAGGAATACGGCATAACCGGCGGCGTGTTCGCCGATGTCGGCTCGGTCTGGAGCCTGGACGACACGAGGGCCTTCGGAGGCGGTTCCGTCGATGACAGCCTTCATCTGCGCTCGTCTCTCGGCGTGTCGATCTTCTGGAACACCGCTCTGGGTCCGCTGCGCTTCAACTTCGCCAAGGCGATCGTGAAGAAGAGCTATGACAAGACGCAGGTGTTCGACCTGACCCTGTCCACCCAGTTCTGATGCCCCGGCTGCGCGCCACCGTCCTTTGCTTTCTTGCCGGTCTCGCGCTGGCGGCCCCCCAGGCCGCGCAGGCGCAGGACCAGGTGCTTCGCAGCCCCATCGTGACGGTCGACCAGGAGCGCCTGTTCCGCGAGTCGGCCTATGGCAAGGCTGTTCTCGGACGGATCGAGGAAGAGACCAACGCCCTGGCCGCCGAGAATCGCAAGATCGAGGCCCAGCTGGTCGCCGAGGAAAAGGCATTGACCGAAGAGCGCGCCACGATGGATCCCGCGGCGTTCCGGGAAAAGGCGGCCGCCTTCGACGACAAGGTGGTGAAGATCCGTAAGGAACAGGATGACAAGGCGCGCGCCCTCGGCAACCGGCGGGACGACGCCCAGAAGACATTCTTCACCAAGGTGCTCCCCATCCTGACGGACATCGTGCGCGAACGCGGCGCGGTGGCGGTTCTCGAAAGCCGCGCCATCGTGCTGTCGGCCGATCAGATCGACATCACCGACGCCGCCATCGCCCGGATCGACAAGGAGATGGACCTGCCCGAGATTCCGCCGTCCGATCAGTCGGGCGCGGCGCCGGACGGCGCCGGACCCGACGGCCCGACGCCCGCGCCAGAGGATGGGAAAAC
>JBAVQZ010000511.1:0-2074 GCA_049694515.1 Paracoccaceae bacterium
GGCCACGCCCGCGAAAGCCAGCGCCAGCCCCAGCGCCTTGCGCGGGGTGATGCGCTCGCCCGGCAGCAGGAAATGCGCGGCGAGCGTCAGCCAGAGAGGCATCGAGTAGAAAATCACGGAACTGCGCGTCACGGTCGTGCGGTCGAGCGCCAGGAACAGGCACAGGAACTCGGCCGAGAAGCACAGCCCGATCAGGATACCCGCGCCCAGTGTGCCCGGCGCGACCGTCACCTTCCGGCCCCGGAACCGCATCCAGGCCCAGATGCAGACCACCGCGCCCAGCGAACGGATGCCGGCGAAAAAGACCGGTTGCAGCCCGCCGTTCACCACCTTGATGACAACCTGGTTGAAGCCCAGAAGCGCGGAAAAGGCGATCAGCGCCACAACCCCGAACGTGTCGATATGATCTTTGCGCTCCATCCGCCCTCCCACCAAAAGACGGGCCACCCTTTGCCGCCTCGCGCCGCGTGTCAAGCCATGGTAATGCTTCGATAAACATACGGGGGCTTCCGATGGACATCCTGCAAATCGCATCGCTGCTGATCGTGCTGGCCGCGGTTTTCGGCTGCGTCAATTATTTCGTCCTGCGCCTGCCGCAATCCATCGGCATCCTGATCGTCGCGCTGATCGCCTCCTTCACGGCGATGGGGATGGACCGGCTTTTTCCCTCGCTTGCCATCTCGCACACGCTGAGCGTCTGGGTCAGCGATATCGGCTTTTCCGACACGCTGCTGGACGGGATGCTGGGGCTGCTGCTGTTCGCGGGTGCCCTGCACGTGCCGATGGAGCATCTGCGCAAGCAGGGCTGGGTGGTGCTGATGATGGCGACGATCGGCGTCGGGCTGTCGGTCGCCGTGGTCGGCTTCGGCTTCGCATGGGCCACCGGCGTTCCGCTGATCGTCGCGCTGGTCTTCGGCGCCATCATCTCGCCCACCGATCCGGTCGCTGTCATGGGCGTGCTGCGCCGGGCCGAGCTGCGCAAATCGCTGGAAACCAAGATCGCCGGTGAAAGCCTGTTCAACGACGGCGTGGCCTATGTGGTTTTCCTGGTGCTTGTGGGCCTCGCCTTCCCGCAGGCCGGAATGCACGGTGTCAGCCCGGACAGCGAAGTGACCGCGGCGATAATTCTGTTCGTGCAGGAAGCGTTCGGCGGCGCCGCGCTTGGCGGCGTCCTGGGCTGGCTGACCTTCCGGGTGATGCGACGGATCGACGATTACGCGCTGGAGATGCTGATCACCCTTGCGCTGGCCTTCGGCGGCTACGAACTGGCGATCCGCCTGCACGTCTCGGCCCCGATCATGGCGGTGGTCGCCGGGCTGATGATCGGCGATGTCGGCATGAAATACGGGATGAGCAAGATCACCCGCGATTACGTCACCGCCTTCTGGCAGATGCTGGACGAAATCCTTAATGCCGTGCTGTTCCTGCTGATCGGGGTCGAGGTCTTCGCGGTGGCATTCGACACGAGCTATCTGGAGGCGGCGGCGATCTCGGTGATCCTCGGCCTTCTGGCGCGGCTGGCCGCCGTCAGCGTGCCGATCTTCCTGCTGCGCCCGTTCCGCGCCTTCGACCACGATGTGATCCCGATCATGACATGGGGCGGGCTGAAGGGCGGCATCTCGGTCGCGCTGGCGCTGAGCCTGCCTGACAGCGACTGGACCCCGCTGATCCTGACCTCGACCTACGTGGTGGTCGTCTTCTCGATCATCGTGCAGGGCCTGACCATCGGGCCGCTTGCCGTGCGGCTTGGCCGCGAACCGGAGCTGATGTAGGAAAATGGCGCAATCCATTACCCCCCTTGCCGCCTTCGACGTCATGGCCGACGGCCGGGCCGTCCCGTTGAGCGAGCCATGGCCGGGACCGGAGCCTGCCGACGGGGCTCACTGGCGCTGGCTGCATCTCGACCTGACCGATCCGGCGCTGGCGGGGTGGGCCAGGGCGCATCTGCCGCCGATCGCGGCCTCGGCGCTGTTGCAGGCGGAAACCCGGCCCCGCTGCGACACCCTGGGCGACGGGTTGATCGTGAACCTGCGCGGGGTCAACATGAACCCCGGCCAGGACACCGACGACATGG
>JBAVQZ010000512.1:0-16407 GCA_049694515.1 Paracoccaceae bacterium
CTACCGCTATATGCAGCCGGTCCTCGACCTGATGCAGACGCTGCCGACCTTCGTCTATCTGATCCCGGCGATCGTGTTCTTCGGCATCGGAATGGTGCCGGGCCTGATCGCTACGGTGATTTTCGTCGTGCCCGCGCCGATCCGGTTGACGCAGCTTGGCGTCGCCTCCACCCCCCAGCCGCTGCTGGAGGCTGCGCGGGCCTTCGGCGCCACCCCGCGCCAGACCCTGTGGAAGGTTGAGCTTCCCTATGCCTTTCCGCAGATCATGGCGGGGCTCAACCAGACGATCATGCTTTCGCTGTCCATGGTGGTGATTGCGGCGCTCGTCGGCGCCGATGGCCTGGGCGTGCCGGTTGTTCGCGCGCTCAACACCGTCAACACCGCGCTGGGCTTCGAAAGCGGCTTCATCATCGTAGTGGTCGCCATAATGCTCGACCGCATGCTTCGTGTGGAGGGCCGCAAGTGAACGTCGCCGTTTCCTTCGATTCCGTCTCCATCGTTTTTGGCGACAACCCGCAATCGGCGCTGCCGTTCATGGATCGGGACCAGACCCGTGCCGAGGTGCAGGAGGCCACGAAACAGGTGCTCGGCGTGCATGACTGCACGCTCGACGTCGAGGAAGGCGAGATCCTCGTCCTGATGGGCCTGTCCGGGTCGGGCAAGTCCACGCTGCTGCGGGCTGTCAACGGTCTGAACCCGGTGGTCCGCGGCACGGTGCGGGTCAGCGACGGTGAGCAGATGGTCGACATCACCCACGCCGGGGAGAAGACCCTGCGCCGGATGCGGCTGTCGCATATCGCGATGGTGTTCCAGCAATTCGGCCTGCTGCCCTGGCGTACGGTGCGCGAGAATGTGGGGCTTGGCCTGGAGCTTGGCGGCATGCCGGCGGAAGAGAGGCGGCGAAAGGTGGACGAACAGCTTGCGCTGGTTGGCCTGGCGGACTGGGGCGATCGAAAGGTGGGCGAGCTCTCCGGCGGGATGCAGCAGCGCGTCGGGCTGGCGCGCGCCTTCGCCACGGACGCGCCGATCCTTCTTATGGACGAGCCGTTCTCTGCGCTGGACCCGCTGATCCGCACCCGGTTGCAGGACGAGCTGATCGACCTTCAGAAAAAGTTGAAGCGGACCATAATCTTTGTTTCGCACGATCTGGACGAGGCCTTCAAGATCGGCGACCGGATCGCGATCATGGAGGGCGGGCGGATCGTGCAGTGCGGTACCCCGCAGCAGATCTTCTCGAACCCGTCGAACGAGTATGTGGCCGATTTCGTTGCGCATATGAACCCGTTGGGCGTGCTTTGCGCGCGCGACGTGATGGGGCCGGCCGAAGGCGCGCCCGAAATCACCGTGCATCCCGATGACAGAATCCAAGACGTCATGGACACGGTGATGCGGACCGGTCATCCGGTAGGGGTCGAGGAAGACGGGAAGCTGATCGGGCAGATCACCAAGGACGCTGTTATCGCCCGCCTTCTGGACCCGCGTGGCGACTGACGGCGGAAGGCGGCCGGCGATTGGCCGGGTCGGGCCGCGGCCAACCGGTCAGAAAAAGGTGATGTCGTCGTTCTCTGATCGTTGGCGTCGGTTCGCCGCGCGCGCGCTGGGCGGGGAGTCGGCAATCGTGACCAGCATCTGCTGCGCGCGCCCGGTTGCCGGCCAGAAGCGGAGCTTGCGCGCCTTCGTGCCGCCAAGACTTTCGCCGACGCACTCGATGCCCTCCGCCTTGAGATAGGACTGTGCGAAGCGGGCATTGGCCGCGCCGATATTCTCCAGCCCGTCCGACATCTGCGCGCCGCCGAACAACTTGGCCTTCAGCCGCCGGCGATCGGCCCCCTTCTTCAGGCAGGCGTTGATCAGAAGCTCCATCGCGTTCAAGCCGTATCTGAGGTTCTCCGGGTCCGCGGCGCCTCCCTCGGGCAGCAGGAAATGGTTGAGTCCCCCGATCTCGGCCAGCGGGTCCCAAAGGCACATGGCGACGCAGGATCCCAACGTCGTCGAAAATACATCGGAGCGTGTCTCGGAGACCCTGTATTCCCCTTGGAACACGTAAACCGTGCGCTGCTCTTCGGCTTCGGATTTCATTCCGGTCCATTCCCTTTTCTCACCTGCGGGGGGCGGTCAGCGCGGCGCGCCTTGCCCGGTCGGGTCAGGGCACGCCGCGCACCGAGGGGCAGGGCTCAGAAATCTTCCCAAGTGTCGTTTGCGTCGTCCTGCTTTGTTTGTGCCGCCGTCGCGGTGCGACCGCCGGGCGAGCCGGCCGCCCGAGGCGTTGTGGTTTTGCGCGCCGAGGTGAACTCCGGCGCGCCGGTTTTTTCGATATGAACCACGTTCGAATCGCGTGCGTCTCTTTCGATCGTGAAACGCGATACCGTTTCGGCGAGGGCCGTGGCATCGCCGGTCAGCGCATGGCTTGCGGCTGTGGTCTCTTCAAACCGCGCCGCGTTCTGCTGGGTCGACTGATCCAGATCGGTAACCGCATTGTTGATTTCCTCGAGGCTGGTTGATTGCTGCATCGAGGATTGCGCGATGTCGGAGACATGGTTGGAGATGTCCGTCACCGACTGCACGATTTCCTTCAGAGCGGAACCCGTCTGGTCGACGAGGTCGACACCGGTTTTGACCTGGGTTCCGCTCGCCGCGATCAGGCCGCTGATTTCGCGCGCCGCCTCGGAGGATCGTTGCGCCAGGTCGCGAACCTCGGATGCCACAACGGCGAAACCGCGCCCTGCCTCGCCCGCGCGGGCAGCTTCGACCCCGGCATTCAGTGCCAACAGGTTGGTCTGAAACGCGATGTCGTCGATGACCTTGATGATGCTGGTGATCTTGTCCGACGACTCCGCGATCAGATCCATCGCCGAAATAGTCTTCGACACAACGTCGCCGCCATGCTCGGCCTTGACCTTGGCGTCCGACACGATTCCGTCGGCTTTCGTAGCGCCTTCGGCGGCAATCTTGACCGAGCTCGTCAGACGATCGAGAGCCGCGGCGGTCTCTTCCAGCGTGGCGGCGGTGTTCTCCGTCTTGCGTGACAGGGTATCGGCGGTCGTCGAGATATCGGCGGCCTCGTTGCGAATGCTCTCGGCGTTGACGACGACCTCGTGCATCGCCTGGCCGAGGCTCGTGACAGCGGCATTGAAGTCATGCCGCAACTGTTCGTAATCGCTGGCGAAGGGTTGATCAATCCGGGCCGTGAGGTCGCCAAGGCTGAGACTGTTCAACCCGATCTGCAATTCCTCGACCACGCGTTTCTGGTTTTGCATCATCTCCCGCCGCTCGGCCTGGGCTGCCGATATGCTGCGCTCGGCCTCGGTAACGTCCTGGCTGAGCAAAACCAGTCGGATCGGCTTGCCCTTGTGGTCCTTCACGCAGCTGAAACCTCCATTCAGCGTGGCGTCATCCCCGCGCGCGCTGAGCAGGCGGAACTTGCCGAATTCGGTGCCCTTCTCGATCGCGGCGCGCAGAACCGCGTCAATCCGCGTGTCCGAAGCGCCGACGGGCTCGATCAGGGAGTTGATCTGCTGGCCGATCATGGAGGAAACGGATTTGCCCGCAAGAGAGCCGAACTGTTCATTCGCATCCAGAAGTCGCCCCTCCGGGTCGAACTCGGCCTTGACCTGATCTTTGTCGATGGCCGAAAGCAATGCATTGTTGAGCCATTCCTCGGTGATGTCTTTCCATTCCGTCACGATGCCGCGGGATGTTCCATCCGAGCCGATGGCTGAATTGCAGTCCAGCGAAAGCCGCGTTTCGCCAAGCGCCATGACCGTCGTGAACGGCATGCGCGACTGATCGGACAGCATCCGCCGAATCGGCTGCGGCTGCGAATGGAACGTGTCGATGTTCCTGCCGATGACCGCCTCGGGATCGAAGCCGGGGACCGTCTGACGGATCACATCGGCCAGTTTTCTCAAGAGTTGCTGCATCGCCGGATTGATGTAACGCACGATAAGGTCGCTGTCGGTTATCATCATCGCGGCCGACGACCCTTCGAAGGCGGCGCTCTTGTAGTCACTTTCGTCCTGTGCCGCGGCGCTGCGATTCAGCGCCTCGCGATATGTTGCAAGTTCGCGGAAAATTACGCCGATTTCATCGTTTCGCTTCGTTTCGGGAAGGTCGATCTGAAGGTTTCCGGCGCCGAGTTCGGACAAGGCGGCGGTCGCTTTGCGCAGCGGGCGCGAAACCAGGGTGCGCAACGCCAGGCTGGCCAGCAGAACGGTCACGAGAAAGACGGCGATCGTCTTGGTCACCTCCTTCGACGTGGCATTGGACATTGCTGCCATCGCGACATCGGTCGTCCAGTGAAGCGCGACGGCCCCGGCCACCGCGCCGTCGTTTCCGAACGTCGCCGGCACCGCCAGCATGATACCGTTCTCTCCGCGTTGGGTTTTTCCGGTTTCCAACGCACGCCTTGCAAGCTGTCTCAGCTTGCCGATCGACGCGCCGTCGCTCTGTGCGCTTCCAACGACATTCTCCGACGAATCCATTGCCAGGGCGGCGATGAGATGCCCGTCCGACTCTGCCATAAGCTCTTCGAATATTGCGGAATTCGCACGTGAATCTCCGAATTTGATCGTCTCGGTCGCCTGCCGTGCCAGCAGTGTCGTCACGTCTTCCGCTCTCTGGTAGGTCATTCGATGCACGAGGTCGGAGCTTTGAGTGTGCAGAAGGTAGGTGAGAATTCCGACGACGAGAGCGGTGCCCACAGCGAAGATCGCGGTGAGCGAGAGAAACAGCGAGCGGCTGAATGTCTTGAAGGGCGGAAAGGGCATGGCGTTTTCTTTCGTTTGATTGCACTTGATTCGGCGGGTCCGATCCCGACGGGCGGGTCAGGGCCTGCCTGGAATGGGGCGGAGCGTCGGCGCGCCGGTTCGAGGGCACGGGGCCGATCGGAGGCCCGTCCGGCACGCCGCCCGTCCGTTTCGGCGTCCTGACAGCTCTCGGACCGCCGGGACGGGCACAAAACATCCGGGACCCGGAAAAAAGCGATGTTGCATCCTGAACTCCATCATTGCGGGGCCGCGCAGACGTCGCGCGCCTTTGCAGACGACGGTAGGGGCAAGAAATTTGCCAAAAGATGAATCGTCGAATCCAAGTGAATTCCGCGCATCGCCACCGGATGCCGGCGACCATCCGTCCCGGCCTGGGACCGACAATCCTTTGTTAAAGAATCGGCTCTAGCACTGAGGTCACGGGCTGTGCCACGCCCCGCCGCCGGCGGGCTCGGGCGCCCCCTTTGGTTGAAGATGGAGAGAGCGATGGTTGACCAGCTTGATCTGCCCGGGCACCTCGATACCGAAGCGAGCGGGGTCTTGCGCGACGCCCTGAAGGCGCGGCGCGGCGGGGATCTTGCACTGGATGCAAGCAAGGTCTCGTTCGTCGGAGGCGCCTGCTTCCAGGTGCTTCTGGCGGCGCGTCGGAGTTGGCGGTCGGACGGCCATGCACTGATTTTTGACGGCGTGTCGGAGGATTTCGACCGCGGGATGACCCGCCTGGGCCTGCCGCTCGCCGCGTTTGCAGAGGAATCAAGTCGATGACACTCAGGGTTCTTGCCGTCGATGACTCCCTAACGATCCGGGAGATGCTCAAGTCCTGCCTCGTGTCGGCGGGCTGCGAGGTTGAACTGGCCGAAGACGGTGTCGATGGTCTCGATCGTCTGGCGGCAGTTCGTCCGGACGTGATCATCACCGATATAAACATGCCGCGCATGGACGGTTTCGGCCTGATAGAGGCGGTGCGCGGCGGCGACAGCCACAAGAGCGTGCCGATTCTGGTCCTCACCACCGAAAGCGCCGACGAACTGAAACAGCGCGCCAGGGAGGCAGGAGCTACGGGCTGGATCGTCAAGCCATTCGACGACGAGAGATTGATCTCGGCCATTCGCCGTGTCGCGGCATATCAGGCCTGACATGACCCCCGGTTCCGATATCCGAGAGACCTTCTTCCAGGAATGCGAAGAGCTTCTTGAAACGCTCGCCGACGGGCTGCAGGAGATCGACGATGCGATCCGGTCCGGCACACCGGATTCAGATACGGTCAACGCGGTTTTCCGCGCGGTTCATTCGATCAAGGGCGGCGCGGGGGCCTTCGGCCTGTCCGATCTCGTGGAGTTCGCGCATCGTTTCGAAACCGCCATGGACGGCATGAGGTCTGACAAGCTCATTGCCGATGAGGCCGCGATGCGGATCTTCTTTCGATCCAGCGACCGGCTGCACGACCTTGTGACCATTCTGCGGGAGGGCTCCACGCCGGATCCGGCGGACAGCGCGCCGATTCTCGCCGAACTCGACGGGCTGATCGGTGAGCCGGAGGATGAGGAAGATGACGTCGAATTCGTGCCCATGACGCTTGACCTGGGGGGCACGACGTCTCCGGCGGGCACGACGACCTATCGAATTCGGTTCACACCGGGAGAGACGTTTTATTCCAGCGGCAACGATCCCGTCCATCTGATCCGCGCCCTCTTCGATCTTGGAAAGCCCGAAGTCCGGCTGAATGCGGATGACGTTCCCGGCCTGGACGCGATCGACGTTTCTTCCAGCTATCTCTCCTGGGAGATCGACCTCGAAACCGATGAGCCAGAGCATGAAGTTCTCGCCATCTTCGAGTTTGCAGAGGGGCATTGCGACCTTTCGATCGCGCCGTTCGACAACGAGATGGCGTGCAATGACGAGCCCGTTTCCCAACCCGACGTTTCGGATGCCCCGTCGAATGAGCAGACGAAAAATCCGAAAAATGACGCGTCCGCCGCGGGCAAGCCGCGCGCAACGGTGCGGGTGGACCTCGAAAGGGTGGATCGGCTGATCAACGTGGTCGGCGAACTTGTAATCAATCAGGCCATGCTGTCGCAATGCGTCGAGGCCGCCGGACTTGATCCGGGCTCGGATGTCGCGGCGGGGCTCGACGAATTCCGCCTCCTGTCACGCGAGATGCAGGAAAGTGTGATGGCGATCCGCGCGCAGCCGGTAAAGTCGCTGTTCCAGCGCATGTCGCGGATCGTCCGCGAAGCTGTGGCCGCCACGGGAAAATCCGCGCAATTCCTTTGCAAGGGAGAGATGACGGAAGTCGACAAGACCGTGATCGAGCGTCTGGCCGATCCGTTGACCCATATGTTACGCAACGCGGTCGATCACGGGTTGGAAACCCCCGAGGAGCGGTGTGCCGCCGGAAAGACGGAAAGTGGAACAGTCACCCTTTCCGCGGCGCATCGTTCGGGACGAGTGATCATAGAAATCGCCGATGACGGTGCCGGAATCGACCGTCTCCGCGTTCGCCAGATAGCCGTGGACAAGGGGCTCATTCCTCCCGAAGCCGATCTGAGCGACAATGAGATAGACAATCTTCTTTTCATGCCGGGCTTTTCGACCGCCTCTGAGGTCTCGAACCTGTCCGGGCGCGGCGTGGGAATGGATGTGGTGAAAAGCGCGATCCAGGCCCTCAACGGCCGGGTGTCCCTCACTTCCATCCCCGGCCAGGGATCGACATTCAGCATCAGCCTGCCGCTCACGCTGGCCGTCCTCGAGGGGATGGTGGTCGATGTCGCAGGACAGACCATGGTCGTTCCCCTGACGGCGATCGTGGAAACCCTTCGTCCGGCGACCTCCGATATCCATCCGCTTGGAAAAGGGGGCGAAGTCGTCTCGGTTCGGGGCGAATACCTGCCCATCGTCGATCTGGGCGTTTCCTTCGGCTACCGCAGCAACACGGGGTATACGCGCGACCAGGTGTTGTTGCTTGTCGAAACGGATGACAAGCGGAACTGCGCGCTGGTTGTCGATGCAATTCATGATCAACGGCAGGTCGTCATCAAGGGGCTGGACGACAACTACGGCCAGGTTCCGGGTGTCGCCGCGGCCACCGTGCTGGGCGACGGCCGCATCGCACTGATCATCGACCCGGATGTAATCGTCACAAATACGGCCGATCTGCGGTCGCAGCCTGACGGGCAGCAGACCACCGAAGGAGAAACGAATGCAGCAATCTGTCGCCGAAGCGCCTGAACCGGACAACCGGGAATTCGTGGCGTTCCGTACCGCCCAGCAGGATTTCTGCGTCGACATCATGTCGATCCGCGAAATCCGGGGCTGGACGAATGTCACGATCCTGCCCCACGCCCCTGACTACGTGCTTGGCGTGATCAATCTGCGCGGGTCGGTTGTGCCGATCGTCGATCTGTCCGCGCGCCTGGGGCTGGGCGCGCTTGAACCGACCACGCGGCACGTGATCATCATCGCGGTGATCAAGACACGGGTTGTCGGCTTGCTCGTCGAGGCCGTGTCGGACATCCTGGGCGTCGATACCAGCATGATCCAGGTGACGCCGGACGTGGCCTCGGACACGACGAGGGCTTTCGTTTCCGGTGTGATCGCCGCGGACGAGCGGATGATCCGCCTGATCGATCTTGAGCGGATATTGCCACAATCCGCGGTGGAGACCGTGTAAGGTGGAAAACACATCGGAAAACGGCTTTCAGCCTTACCGCTTCACACCGGAGGATTTTGGCGTCATCTCCGACATCGTCTATCGCGAGGCGGGAATATGCCTGTCAGACGTGAAGTCGGCGCTGGTGTATTCCCGCCTTGTGAAACGTGTGCGCAGTCTGGGTCTGCCGAGTTTCCGGGATTACTGCGCGGTCGTCCGGCGCCCGGAATCGGACGCGGAAAGACAGAAGATGATCTCCGCGCTTACCACGAACGTCACAAGGTTTCATCGCGAGGAGCACCATTACCGCCATTTCGGAGAGCAGGTCTTGCCGGCCCTTCTGAAGCGCGCGGCGAGCGGTGGGCGAATCCGGCTCTGGTCGGCGGCCTGTGCCACCGGCGAAGAGGCCTACGGGCTCGCTTTCCGAATTCTGGAAAAGGCCCCGAACGCGCCGGATATGGATATCAGGATACTGGCGACGGACATCGACCCGCCCGCCCTGGCGATCGCCGAGGCCGGAAAATACTCGGTGGAGGCGCTTGCACCGCTGGGAAAAGAGATGATCCAGAGCTTCTTCGATCCCGTCGATGACGCGGCCAGCCAGATGAAGGTCGGGGCGTCACCACGCCGGCTGATCACTTTTCGCCGGCTCAACCTCATCCGCGCATGGCCGGTCCGCGGTCCGTTCGACGTGGTGTTCTGCCGCAATGTCGCAATCTATTTCGATTCCGACACGCAAGCCGGGCTGTGGCAGGGCTTTGCCGACGTGATGGCCCCGAATGGAGCGCTCTATATCGGCCATTCGGAGCGCATCACCGGCCCGGCTGCCGCATGCTTCCGCCTTGAAGGCACGACGACCTACCGGATGCGCGGCGAGAACACCGGCAATGACCACGCGACAAAGGAAATCGGCAAGGAATAGAGCAATGTCACTCAAGGACTCACTTAGAATCATGGTGGTCGATGACATGTCGACAAGTCGCGCCCTGATCACTCAGGCACTCGACGAAATGCGGATCACACACGTGCTCACATCGAACGATGGGGCCGCGGCTCTGCGCAATCTGGCCGCAAACCCGGTGCATCTGGTGATTTCGGATTTCAACATGCCCGGTCTGGACGGGCTTGGCCTTCTGGAAGGGCTGCGCCGGAACGCGAGTACCCAGAAAATCGGGTTCATACTGATTACCGGGCGTGCGGACAGGGCAGTCATCGACCGCGGCAAACAACTTGGCATGAACAATTTCATCAAGAAGCCGTTCACCGCACCCGAATTGAAGGCCTGTATCGAGCGTGTGACGGGGCCGCTATGAACCGGCCGCCGGATATCGCCCCGAGCGACATTTCGGTGCGCATGCTCCTGACAAATCTCGCGGATGCGCTGCGTGACACAGGCCAACTCGGCCTCGGGCTGGAACGGACTCTGGTCGATGTGGCGCGCCATGGCAACCGGGCCGAACCGGTTTCTCGCCAGGCCGCGCAGGATATGGACCTCCTGCTTCAGAGACTCGACGATCTGTCGCGCTTTTCCGACGACCTCGCCACGCAGGTCGAAAGGCAGGTGACAGTTCATCCGGCCACGGTTCTTTCCCGGGTCAGGCTCTCCGGCCTTGTCCATGCCCTGCGTGATCCTGACAAGGAAAATCCGGGCCGATCCGACGGATCGGTCGAGCTTTTCTGATCCGTCCGATTGCATGTGTCCTGACGGTCCTGCGGGGCTGGCGTCCGCGGTTTCGGCGAGATATCAAGTGCCGAGGACAGGACAGAACAGTGTTTCATTCAGCATTCTTCGCCAAGGCGGTCGGGCCGTGAGCACCATTGAACGGGTGACCGGCGGGCTGCTTCTGGCCATCATGCTTCTGGTGATCGCGGACACCTGGAGCGGCGGCGGAGGACTTCCCGGGCTTGCGGCCGGCTGGTTGGCGGCCGCTCTGCTGATGCTTTTCTCGGCGCGCGTGCGCTGGACCCGGGTGATCTTCGTCGCGGTGGGGTTCGCGCTCGCCGCCGCGGCCTTCATGTTCCGCGCCGACTGGCTAGGCTCGATCGAGGTGGCCTTGCGGCGCGCGGCATTCATCTCGGCCTTCTTTACCGCGCTCACGTCTCTGCGGAACGCCGCCGACAGCTCTCCGGCAATTCAGGTCTGCGGACGATTTCTGGCACAACAGCCTCCGGGCCGGCGCTACGCCGCGCTGACTCTGGGCGGGCAATTGTTCGCCCTGCTGCTGAACTACGGGGCGATCGCGCTTCTGGGCAGCCTAGCGGCGGCAAACGCCCGGCAGGAGCAGAACGCCGAGATCCGCGCGCATAGAATCCGCCGGATGCTACTGGCCATCCAGCGGGGGTTCGTGTCGACATTGCCCTGGTCGCCGCTGGCCTTCGCGATGGCGATTTCCACCTCGCTGGTGCCCGGTGCCACCTGGGGCAAGGCCATCGTCCCCTGCCTGGTGAGCGGCGCGATCCTCGCGGGACTTGGCTGGGCGCTGGACACGCTTTTCAAGCCCCGGCTGTCCACCCCCGCGCCGGCGCGCGCCAGGCCCGAGGGGTCCTGGGCCAGCCTCCTGCCCCTGCTGGGCCTTCTGGCAGTTCTCATCGCGTCGGTCGGCAGTCTGCACCTGCTGACAGGGATCGGCGCGGTCGGGGTGGTGATGGTCATCGTTCCGATCATCTCGACGGTCTGGGTCGCGATCCAGGCGAATCCGGGGACGCGACTCGGGGCCGTCGGCCGCCGCGCCGCGTCCTACCTGACCGAGGATCTTCCCGGCTATCGGAGCGAACTGGTGCTGCTCATGATGGCGGGGTTCATCGGATCCCTCGGCGCAAGCCTTCTGGTGCCAGTGGTCGCGGCGTCGGGGATGAACCTGACGCTGGTCCCGGCGCCGGTGGTGCTGGTCGCGCTGGTCTGGATCATCCCGATCACAGGTCAGTTGGGGATGAACCCGATCCTGTCGGTTTCGCTGATCGCGCCGGTCCTTCCGCATGCGGCGGCGATGGGGGTTTCGCCCTCGGACATCGTCGTGGCGATCACCGCAGGCTGGGCGTTGAGCGGGGCGAGTTCGCCCTATACGGCGACGACCCTGCTGATTGGCACCTTCGGCCGGATCTCCGCGCTGCATGTAGGCATACGCTGGAACGGCGTTTATACATTGCTGAGCGCGGTGCTCCTGTCGCTCTGGGTGACGGTTGTCGCTCTGGTCTGAGCCGCGGCGCCCGGACGCGGTTGAAACCCATTGCCGCGGGCATACGTCTGAACGATACCGTTGACTTGCTGGAGTGTCGCCAATGCCTGCCCGGTTTTTCCCCGCCATCCTCCTTTCCGCCGCGGTCATCGCCCTGTCAGCGCCGGCCTTTGCCGACACGAAGGAGGTGCCGATCGCCGTGGCGACCAATTTCGCGGACACCGTCAAAGAGCTCGAGCCGCTTTTCGAGGCCGAGTATCCGTATGATCTGAAAATGACGACAGGGTCCGGCAGCCAGCTTGCCAGCCGGATCAGCGGCGGTGAGAAATTCGCCGTTCTGCTGGCCGACGATTCTGACACCGCGCAGCGCCTTGTCACCAGCGGCGACGCTGTGGCCGACTCGCTGTTCACCTATGCCGTCGGGCGGCTGACGCTCTGGAGCCCGGAGCCCGACACGCTGGGCGCCGACGGCGCGGCCTTTCTGCGCAAGGGCAATTTCCACCACCTCGCCATCGCCAATCCCGACACCGCGCCTTTCGGCGTCGCCGCCAAGCAGGCGCTCGGTAGCATGGGGCTTTATGAAGCCCTTAAGGACAAGATCGTGACCGGCGACGATGTCGGGCAGACCTTCAGCATCGTCACGCAGGGAAGCGCCGAAGTGGGCATGGTGTCGCTCTCCTCCGTTCTGGACCCCAACAACCAGCATCCCGGAGCGCATTGGGAGGTGCCCTCCGACCTCTACGCCCCGATCCGTCAGGATGCCGTCCTGCTGAAGGTCGGTGCGGACGATCAGGGCGCGAAGGATTTCCTCGAGTTCCTGCATTCGCAGGTGGCCCAGACGCTGATTCAGGGATTCGGCTACGGTCTCGACACCGGCGCGGGCACTGCGGCCCAGGGCGACTGATGCCGGCCGCGCGGTGATCGTTGCATGACCCGAACCCTGCTCTCCCTCGGCCACGGCTATTCGGCGCAGGCGCTGGCGCGCCGCCTGCCCGAGGGCTGGCGGATCATCGCCACCACGCGCAGCCCGGACAAAGCCGCCCGCCTGTCGCGACAAGGCGTCGAGACGGTCATCTGGCCCGGCACCGACCTGGGCGACGCGCTCTCGCAGGCCACGCATCTGCTCAGCTCCGTCGCGCCGGGCCCCGAGGGTGATCCGGTGATCGCGGCGCTGGACGCCGCCCTTCGCGGCGCATCGCATCTGGAATGGGCCGGCTATCTTTCCACGACCGGGGTTTATGGCGATCACGGCGGCGGCTGGGTGGACGAAGAGACGCCGCTCGCGCCGTCTACCGATCGCGGACGCGCCCGCGTGCGGGCCGAAACCGAGTGGCAGGCGCTGGGCCTGCCGCTGCACATCTTCCGGCTGGCCGGGATCTATGGCCCCGGCCGAGGCCCCTTCGCGAAGCTGCGCGCCGGGACGGCGCGGCGCATCATCAAGCCGGGACAGGTGTTCTCGCGTATCCATGTCGAGGATATCGCGCAGGTGCTGGCCGCCTCCATCGCGCGGCCCGATCCCGGTGCGATCTACAATGTATGCGACGACGACCCCGCCCCGCCGCAGGACGTGATCGAATACGCGGCCCGTCTGCTGCGCGTGCCGGTGCCGCCGGCCGTGCCGATCGACGACGCCGAGATGAGCGCGATGGCCCGCAGCTTTTATGCAGAATCGAAGAAAGTGCGGAACGACCGCATCAAGCACGAGTTGGGTATTCACCTGAAATATCCGACCTACCGCGAAGGGCTTGCCGCCCTGCTGGCCGGAGAAGAGGCCGGTCGCGGCTGAGCCAGGGGCGCCGCCGACGGAGGGCAGGAGACAACGCAGGAGCATGCGATGGCGGAACAGGCTCTGACCGGGCCGGTCACAAGCGTGTTGGAGGCGCTGACGCATACGACGGCGGATGATCGCGTTTCGGTCCGGCAGATCGCCCGGAAAATGGGCGAACGCTCCTTCGCGCCGCTCCTGCTGGTGCCGGCGATGTTACTTGTCTCGCCGATTTCCTCGATCCCCGGCGCGCCGACGACGGGCGGCTTGATCATCGCGCTAATCACAGTGCAGATGCTCATGGGCCGGCGCCACATCTGGCTGCCGGGCTTCCTGGCGAACCGCACCATCGGCACTGCCCGCCTGAACCGCGCGGTGCGCTATCTCCGAGGTCCGGCCGCCTGGGTCGATCAGCATGTGCATCATCGGCTAAGCTACCTTGCGACGCGCCCGCTCAGTTATATCGCGCTGCTTACCTGCCTTCTGGTTACGGTGATCATGCCGTTGATGGAGGTCGTGCCGATGCTGGCGACGGTCGCGGCCTCGGCGGTCACGTTGTTCGCCATCGGCCTGCTGACCTATGACGGCGCGTTCATCGTCGCCGGCTACGTCTTCGTCGGGGCCGGCGTGGCGCTGGCCGGGATGTTCATCTGACCCGGCGTTCGCCAAGCGAGGCGACGCCCAGCACCTCCAGCACCTTGGCCTCGATATCCGGCGCGTTGAGCTTCGCGGCCGCGTACATGTCCGCCGGGCTGGCCTGGTCGATGAAATTGTCGGGCAACACCATCGAGCGGTATTTCAGCCCTGCGTCGAACACGCCCTCCTCGGCCAGAAGTTGCGCGACATGGCTGCCGAAACCGCCCACGGCGCCCTCCTCGATGGTGATCAGCGCCTCATGCCCGGCCGCCAGCGACAGGATCAGATCGCGGTCCAGCGGCTTGGCGAAACGGGCGTCCGCGACGGTGGGGCTGATGCCGCGCGCCGACATGTTGTCGGCGGCCTCCATCACCTCTTTCAGACGCGCGCCGAAATTCAGGATCGCCACGCGCTTGCCCTCGCGGATCATCCGGCCCTTGCCGATCTCCAGCACCTCGCCGCGCTCGGGCATTTCGACGCCCACGCCCTCGCCCCGCGGAAAGCGGAAGGCGATGGGTCCCTCGTCATGCGCGACCGCCGTGGCGACCATGTGCTTCAGCTCCGCCTCGTCGGCGGCGGCCATCACCACGAAGCCGGGCAGGTTCGACAGATAGGCGATGTCATAGCTGCCCGCATGCGTTGCGCCGTCGGCCCCCACCAGCCCGGCGCGGTCGATGGCGAAGCGGACCGGCAGGCGCTGGATCGCAACGTCATGCACCACCTGGTCATAGCCGCGCTGCAGGAAGGTCGAGTAGATCGCGGCAAACGGCTTCATCCCCCCGGCGGCGAGGCCCGCGCTGAAGGTCACGCCGTGCTGCTCGGCGATGCCCACATCGAAGCAGCGGCTGGGGAAGCGCTCGGCGAACAGGTCAAGCCCCGTGCCGTCCGGCATCGCCGCCGTCACCGCCACGATCTTGTCGTCGCGCTCGGCCTCTTCGATCAGGGTTCGGGCGAACACCTTGGTGTAGGAAGGCGCGTTCGACGGGGCCTTCTTCTGCTCGCCCGTCACCATGTCGAATTTTGCCGTGGCGTGACCCTTGTCGGCGGCCTGTTCGGCGGGGCGATAGCACTTGCCCTTGGTGGTGATCGCGTGGATCAGGATCGGCCCCGTCGCGCGGGTCTTGACGGTCCGCAGAACCGCCAGAAGCTGCTCCATATCGTGCCCGTCGATCGGCCCGACATAGGAAAAGCCCAGCTCCTCGAACAGCGTGCCGCCGACGGTCATGTGCTTGAGAATGTCCTTGGCCCGCCGCGCGCCTTCCTGGAAGGGCGGGGGCAGCAGGCTGACCGCGCCCTTGGCCGCCGCCTTCAACTCCTGGAACGGCGCGCCGGCATAAAGCCGCGACAGGTAGGACGACATCGCCCCCACCGGCGGGGCGATCGACATCTCGTTGTCGTTCAGGATCACGATCAGCCGCTTTTTCAGGTGCCCCGCGTTGTTCAACGCCTCATAGGCCATGCCCGCGCTCATCGCGCCGTCGCCGATCACCGCGATCGCGTCGCCGATACCGTATTCCGGCGCCCCGCCCAGGTCGCGCGCCACGGCGAAGCCGAGGGCGGCGCTGATCGAGGTCGAAGAATGCGCCGCGCCGAACGGGTCATAAGGCGACTCGCTGCGCTTGGTGAAACCCGACAGCCCGTCCTTCTGGCGCAGGGTGCGGATGCGGTCGCGCCTGCCGGTCAGGATCTTGTGCGGATAGCTCTGGTGCGACACGTCCCAGATCAGCCGGTCGCGCGGCGTGTCGAACACGGCATGCAGCGCCACGGTCAGTTCCACCACGCCAAGCCCCGCGCCCAGATGCCCGCCGGTGTGGGACACGGCCGAGATCGTCTCGGCGCGCAGCTCGTCGGCCAGGCGCGACAGGTCCCGGTCGCTGAACTGCTTCAGGTCGGCCGGGCTGTGGACGCGGTCCAGCAGCGGGGTGTCGGGTCTGTCGGTCATGTCCGGCCCTCCTCGGGGCGTGCTACATATCGCGCGAGATAACGAACCGCGCGGCGTCCCGCAAGCTCTCGGCCGCCGCACCGTAAGGTGCAAGCGCGGCCTCGGCCTCGGCCACCAACTCTCGCGCGCGGGTCTTCGCGCCGCCCAGGCCCAGAAGCGACACGAACGTCGCCTTTCCGGCCTCGGCATCCTTGTTCAGCCGCTTGCCCGCCTTTTTCGTGTCGCCCTCAACATCCAGGATGTCGTCGGCGATCTGGAAGGCAAGACCCAGTGCGGTGGCATAGTCGCGCAGCGGGGCGGTATCCGCCTTGCCCAGCCGCGCCCCCGCCTCGGCCGACCACCGGATCAGCGCGCCCGTCTTGCCCTCCTGCAGGGCCGTGATCTGATTCAGTGTCAGCGGCTGCCCGGCGGTTTCGGCGGCGATGTCCTGCGCCTGACCCAGAACCATGCCGCGCGCCCCGGCGGCGCGGGCC
>JBAVQZ010000513.1:0-4844 GCA_049694515.1 Paracoccaceae bacterium
GCGCGGACCGGTCCAGCGCCCGGCGCGCCTCAGCGGCCGCGGATCCGCGGGTCCAGCGCGTCGCGCAGGCCATCGCCGATATAGTTGACCGAGAGCACGGTCAGCGAGATCAGCAGCCCGGGCCAGAAAACCCGCTCGGGATATTGCTGGAGGTAGTCAACCGCGTCGAACAGCAGCCGCCCCCAGGTCGGGAAATCCGGCGGGAAGCCGAGCCCGAGGAAGGACAGCGCCGATTCCGTGATGATCGCGTTGGCGATGCCCAGCGTGGCCGACACCATGACGGGTGAGAGCACGTTGGGCAGGATGTGGCGGGTGATCATCCGCCGCGACGGCGTGCCGATGGAGCGCGCCGCGAGGACAAATTCCTGCTCTTTCAGCGCCAGCACGTCGCCGCGCACGATACGCGCCGTGTGCATCCACGAGGTGATGCCGATCGCCACCACGATCAGGACGAAAACACCCATTTCCGGGCCGAACCGGCTGGACAGCGACTCGCGGAACAGCATCACCATCACCAGCAGCAGCGGCAGAAGCGGCAGCGCGAGAAAGAGATCGGTAAAGCGCATCAGCGGCCCGTCGAGCCGCCTGAAATACCCCGCAACGACCCCGACCAGCGTGCCCAGCACCACGCTCAGCGCCATCGCCGTGATGCCCACGGCGACCGAGACCTGCCCGCCGGCCATCATCCGCGCAAGCATGTCGCGGCCCAGCTGGTCGGTGCCCAGCGGATGCGCCAGGCTCATGCCTGAATTGCGCGCCCGGATGTCGATATAGCCGGGGTCGAGGTGCCACAGAAAGGGCCCCAGGGTGACTCCCAGCACAATGGCGACGAAGACGATCGCGCCCAGAAGTGCGCCCTTGTGGGTGCGGAACTGGTCCCACACGTCCAGCCACTGGTTGCGCGGCGGGCTGAAAGCCTCTTCGACCATCTGCTCGGGGGCTGCGGCGTTAGTCATAGCGGATCCTCGGGTCAAGCACGCCGTAAAGCACGTCGGCGATCAGGTTGAACAGCACGATGAGCACCGCGAAGATGAAGGTGATGGATTGCACCATCGGGATGTCGTTGGCATAGATCGCCGTGATCAGCAGCTGGCCCAGGCCGTTCACCTTGAATATCTGTTCGGTGATGATCGCCCCGCCGAAGATCAGCGGCACGCCCAGCGCGATCACCGTCACCACCGGAATCATCGAGTTGCGCAGGACGTGGACAAGCACCACGGTCTTCTCGCTCATCCCCTTGGCGCGGGCGGTGCGGACATAGTCCTGGCCAAGGTTGTCCAGCATCGAGGCGCGCATGAACCGGCTGATCTGCGCCGTGGTCTGAAGCGCCAGAACCATCACCGGCATGATCATCTGCCTGAGCTGGACAAGGAAGCTTTGCCAGTCCGTCACCTCGTGCGTTGTGTCGTAGATCGACGGGAACCAGTGCAGCTGGACCGAGAAGATCACGATGACGAGCACGCCCGAGAAAAAGGGCGGCACCGAGTAGCCGACCATCGACACGAAGGTGCCCACCTGGTCGAACACCGAATACTGCCGGTAGGCCGAGACGATGCCGATGGGCAGGGCGATCAGGATGCCCACGATATAGGACATGCCGACGACCCACAGCGTCTGCGGAATCCGTTGGGCGATGATGTCGCCGACAGGGCTGCGCGTCTGCCACGAGATCACGCGCTGCATCCCGTCGGCGAAATGTGTGCCGAAGCTGTTGTCGAAGACGTGCAGCGGCTCGACCACGAAGAACTGCTTCAGCCAAAGCGCATAGCGCACGATCATCGGCTGGTCGGCGCCCAGCGCCTCGCGCATCTTCTGCTTGACCTCGGGCGGCACGGTCAGCGGAACCTGCGCCATCGGATCGCCCGGCGCCAGGTCGAGCAGCAGGAAGATGATCAGGCTGATGAACAGAAGCGTCGGGATCGCCACCAGAAGCCGTCTGATCGTGTAGTTGAGCATGTGCGACGCCTCGGTTCATCGGTCTTGAGGGGACGCCCCGGCCACGCGTGCGGCCGGGGCGCGGTTTCAGGTCACTTCACGCGGTACCAGTCCGCCGCGTTCCACAGCTCGCTGTCCCAGGTGTTCATCACGACACCGCCCAGCGTGTTGGAATGGGCCGAGACGCGGCCGCGATCCACCAGCGGAACGATGACATAGCTGTCCTTGGTCAGCATTTCGTTGAGCTTCTTGGCGATCTCGCCGCGCTTCTCCAGGTCGCCCGTCTGGCCCAGCTCGGCCACCAGCTTGTCGTATTCCGGGTCGCAGAAGCGGTTGATGTTCTCGCCCTGCCACTGGGTTTCCGGCCGCGGTGCCTTGGCGCAGGTGTGCTGCGCAAGGTACGCCTCGGGATCGGTGCCGTCGAAGTTGTTGGCGTACATCTCGACGTCGGAATAGAACTTCTGGAACGTGTCAGGGCTGCCCGGATCACCGCCGAAGAAGACCGACGCGTCGACGTTCTTCAACTCGGTCTCGACGCCGATTTCGCCCCACCACTGCTTGATCAGCGCCTGGAAGTCCTGGCGCACCGCGTTGGTCGAGGTCTGGAAGAGCAGCGACAGGCGCTTGCCGTCCTTCACGCGCACGCCGTCGGGGCCGGGCACCCAGCCCGCCTCGTCCAGCAGCTTCTTGGCGCCCTCGATGTCCTGCACCAGGCAGTCGGTGTTGTCCGAGGCATACATCGCCGGCGCAGGCACCAGGTTGCAGGTCGCCCGGCCCGCCTTGCCATAGCCCACCTCGACCAGCAATTCGCGGTCGATCGCCATCGAAAGCGCCTTGCGCACGCGCATGTCGCTGAGGATCGGGTGCGGGGCCTTGGCGGTGGCGCGCACGTCGTCCGGCAGCGAGGGCGAGGGATCGGTCATGTTCATCTCGATCCGCTCGACCAGCGTGCCGAAGCCGGTGACCAGCTTGCCCTTGCCCGCGGCCTCCATGTCGGCCAGCACGTCGGGCGCCAGCTGAAGGTTCCAGGCATAATCATACTCGCCCGTTTCCAGCACCGCGCGCGCCGCCGCCGCCGCATCGCCGCCGCCCTTGAAGGTCAGCGTCGCGAAGGCCGGCTTGTCGGGGTCGCGGTAGTTCGGGTTGGCCTTCATCTGGATCACGTCGTTCGGCCGGAAATCGGTGACCACGAAGGGGCCGGTGCCGATGGGGCCGAAATTGGCGTCGGTGCATTCGGGGGCCTTTGCGCCCATGCAATCGGCGAACTGGGCTTTCTGAAGGATCGGCGACTGGCCGCCCATGAAGGGGCCGTAGGGGTTCGGCTTGGGTTCGCTGAACGACACCTTGACGGTCTGATCGTCTAGTGCCTCGATCTTCGACACGCCCTCGAACTTGGCCAGCTGCGCGCAGCCGCCGTCGGGCGCCATGCAGTATTCGCCGGTGAATACCACGTCGGCCGAGGTGACCGGCGTTCCGTCGGACCATTTCAGGTCGGGCTTCAGTTTCCAGGTGATCGACTTGAGGTCTTCGCTGACCCCGCCATTGCCGACCGTGGGAATGCTTTCGGCCAGATAGGGCACAAGGTTGCCGTCCTGGTCGTAGCGGCCCAGCGGCTCAATAACCAAAGAGGAAGATTCGATATCCTTGGTCCCGCTCGAAAGATACGGGTTCAGGATAGAGGGCGCCTGCCAGTAGATGATCTTCACCTCACCGTCAGAGCCGCGCTCGGCCATGGCCGCCGGGGCCAGGACCATCGCGGCCGCTGCGCCCAAAAGGGCTGTTTTCAGTTTCATGTCACTCTCCTTGTTGGATGCTCTTTCTGGCCTCGTTCTCCGCCGTTTTTCCGGCGTTGTTCATTATTGTCTCGTCATGCAGGTGGCAGGCGACGTAATGGCCCGGCGCCACCTCGCGCGACTGGGGATCAAGCCGGTGGCAGATGTCCATGACCTTGGGGCAGCGCGTGCAGAAATTGCAGCCCTCGGGCGGGTTGGCGGGCGAGGGCACGTCGCCGCGCAGAATGGTGCGCTGCCGGCCGCTTTCGAGGTTCGGATCAGGTTCGGGCACCGCGGAAAGCAGCGCCTCGGTATAGGGGTGCAAGGGGCGCGAATAGAGATCGTCGCGCGAGGCCAGTTCCACCACGCGGCCCAGATACATCACCGCCACGCGGTCGGCGATGTGGCGCACCATGCTGAGGTCGTGGCTGATGAACAGATAGGTCAGGTTGAACCGCTCCTGCAGATCCTCCAGCAAGTTGACCACCTGCGCTTGGATCGACACGTCGAGCGCCGCGATCGGTTCGTCGCAGACGATGAAGCGCGGGTTGAGCGCCAGCGCGCGCGCGATGCCGATGCGCTGCCGCTGGCCGCCGGAGAACTCGTGCGGGTAGCGGTTCGCGAAATTGCGGTTCAGACCGACCGCGTCCATCAGCTCGTATATCCGGTCCAGCTTTTCCTTCTTCGACAGCTTGGTGTGTTCGTCCAGCGGCTCGCCGATGATGCGCGACAGCGTCATGCGGGGGTTGAGACTGGCCTGCGGGTCCTGAAACACCATCTGCATGGTGGGCCGGAAGGGACGCAGATCGCTGTAGCTGGCCTTGCCGATCTCTTCGCCGGCGATGCGGATCGACCCGTCCGTAATGTCGTAAAGCCGAAGCACGGCGCGCCCGCAGGTGGTCTTGCCGCAGCCAGATTCGCCGACCAGGCCCAGAGTCTCGCCTTCGAAGATGTCGAAGCTGACCCCGTCCACCGCCTTCACCTCGCCGACCTGCCGGCGCAGGAGGCCGGCGTGGATCGGGAAATGCAGCGTCAGGTTGTTGACCTCGACGAGCTTGCGGCGGGCGGTATCGTCCAGCATCAGGCGCTCCTCGCTGCCTTGCGTGCGTGCGTCCGGGCGGTAAGGCATTGGTGTCT
>JBAVQZ010000514.1:0-2007 GCA_049694515.1 Paracoccaceae bacterium
ATGCCGATCACCGGGCCGGGCAAGGGCAGGCCCGCGGCGCGGCTGATGACCTCTCCGACCAATTGGAACAGCAGAAGGGCAGTCAGGTTGACGATCATGCACGACTCCGGCCTTTTCGCGTTCTTGCGGCGGATCGTACCCGCGAACCGGCGTCGGTCAAACATCAAAGCATTCAGACCTGTGTCCTGCCGATGCCGGATCTTCACGATTCGTTAACGGACGTCGCGCTAGTCAGACGTATCGGGAGGTTTCGATGCGTGTCTGTCTGTTGATGATCCTTGCGCTGCCCGTGGGCTGTGCCAGCCCCGATCTTTCCATGCGTCGCGTGCCGGCCCGGCAGGTCACCGTGGATGGAAGCCGGTTCAGCGTTTACGTAAAGGGCGACAAGGCGGAAGCGATCCGCACAAATTTCGAATATCGCGACGGGATCATGGCGCGGGGGCATCGCGCCATCGAACTTGCCAGCGGATGCGCCGTCGTGCCCGGCTCATATGACGGGGATCCGGCCCGGATGACGGCCGAGCTTGCCTGCGGCGTCAGTTGACGCAGACACCGACTGTCTTTTCCATGAACAGGTTCGACGCGATGTCCGGATAGCCGCCGAAGGCCGGGCAATCGTCGAATCCCAATGCACGGTAAAGCTCAACGGCGGCGGTGAGCGTGTGCCCGGTTTCCAGACGCAGGCGGCACAGCCCGATATCCTTCGCGGCCTGCTCGAGCGCCGCCATCAACGCCCGCCCCAAGCCCAGCCCACGGGCCTCGGGGGTCACGAACAGCCGCTTGACCTCGCCGTACCGTCCCTGATCGACCAGGGCAACGCAGCCCTGCGCCTGCCCGTCGACGCGCGCCACCAGGAACTGAGTGTTCGGGGTGGCAAGTTCCTCGGCGGAGAAACTGAAAATCTCCTCCGGCGGAAGGACCTCCAGCATCGCGGCCTGGCTTGCCTCGATCAGGTGGCGGTTTTCCGGGGTCAAGGGGTTCTCGGTTCGAATCTCGATGCTCATCCGGTCAACCTCCCCACAGGTCGCTGATTCTGCCGATAGCCTGTTTTCCGGACCGGATCGGGTCCGGTCAACTGGAATCTCCAGATCGGACCGGAATGCCGCACCATCCCCCAGATTCGTGGCGAACATCGATATCTTGTGGATAACCGCCGATGATGCCACACATGATGGTGTCTTTACTTGACACGCGGCCCCCCAGACCAAAGGATTTGAAACCACTTGGAATCAGGGGCAGGCCCGAATTGCGCTTCAACAGGCTCAGACTGAACGGCTTCAAGAGCTTCGTCGATCCCACCGACCTGGTGATCGCCGAGGGGCTGACCGGCGTGGTCGGCCCGAACGGCTGCGGCAAGTCGAACCTGCTCGAGGCGCTGCGCTGGGTGATGGGCGAAAACCGCCCCACGGCGATGCGCGGCGGCGGGATGGAGGACGTGATCTTCGCCGGCACCGCCACCCGCCCGGCGCGCAACTTCGCCGAGGTCAGCATCTCCATCGACAACACCGAGCGGTTGGCGCCCGCGGGGTTCAACGATCAGGACATGCTGGAAATCGTGCGTCGGATCACGCGCGATGCCGGATCGGCCTATAAGGCGAACGCGTCCGAGGTGCGGGCGCGCGACGTGCAGATGCTGTTCGCCGACGCCTCGACCGGGGCGCATTCCCCGGCGCTGGTGCGGCAGGGGCAGATCGCGGAGCTGATCAACGCCAAGCCCACCTCGCGCCGCCGTATCCTGGAAGAGGCGGCCGGGATCTCGGGCCTGTACCAGCGCCGCCACGAGGCGGAGCTGAAACTGAAGGGTGCCGAAGCGAACCTCGCCCGCGTGGACGACGTGATCGAACAGCTCGCAAACCAGTTGGCGCAACTGGCCCGGCAGGCCCGGCAGGCCGCGCGCTACCGCGAAATCGGCGAGAGCCTGCGGAGGGCCGAAGGGTTGCTGCTCTATCGCCGCTGGAAAGAGGCCGACGAGGCCCGCGCGCAGACCGAAGCCGACCTGACCGAGCG
>JBAVQZ010000515.1:0-5323 GCA_049694515.1 Paracoccaceae bacterium
GCCATCAGCCCGGCCGGCCCGCCCCCGATCACCAGCAGGTCGCAATGCGCGAAAGCCTTGTCGTGCCGCGCCGGGTCATGCCGCCCCGACAGAGCGCCCAACCCGGCGGCGCGTCGGATCATCGGTTCATAAACCCGCTCCCAGAAGCTCTGCGGCCACATGAAGGTCTTGTAATAGAATCCGGCCCCGAGGAACGTCGCGAACCGGTCGTTGAGCGCCAGAAGGTCCCAGCGCAGCGAGGGCCAGGCGTTCTGGCTGCGCGCCGACAGCCCCTCGTAAAGCTCCTGCGTCGTGGCGCGGACATTGGGTGTCTGCTCTGCGCCAGCGTCCAGCGTGACCAGCGCATTGGGCTCCTCGGAGCCGGCGCTGAAAATCCCGCGCGGACGGTGATACTTGAACGACCGGCCCACCAGCCGCACGCCGTTGGCCAGCAGCGCCGAGGCCAGCGTATCGCCCGGATGCCCGGTCAGCCGCTGCCCGTCGAAGGTGAAGGGCAGCGTCACCTCGCGGTCTATCCGTCCCCGCCCGGCGATCCTCATGACCGGCCCTCCTTCACGTCGGCGGCCAGCGCGGTGGACAGCACCGCATGGCTGACCGTGTCGCGCTCCACGACGATCCAGGCCGCGCAGCCCATCTCGTGATACCACAGGTCGCGGGTCGGACCCGCCGGGTTGTCGCGCAGGTGAAGATAGGCGTCCCACGCCTCGGGCGCCGCCTCCGCGTCCGGGCGGTTCAGATAGGTCTCATCACCCATGTAAGTGAACTCGCGCCGGTCGCGCGCCCCGCAAAGGGGACATTCGATCCTCATTGCGCGCCCCTTTCTTCTTCTCTGTCCAAATACTCCCGTCGAAGGCGTCCCGGCATTTCCAGCCCCTCAATGCAGATTGTGCTGAGAGCCGGTGCCCTCTTCGTCCAGCAGATCGCCCCGCGCGAACCGTCCCAGCCGAAAGCGCGCCGCCGGTTCGTGATGCCGGTCCGTCGCCAGCAGATGCGCGAAGGACCAGCCCGAGCCCGGCACCGCCTTGAACCCGCCATAGCACCAGCCGCAATTGATATAGAGCCCCTCGACAGGCGTGCGGTCGATGATCGGCGAGCCGTCGGGCGTCATGTCCATGATCCCACCCCAGGACCGCAGGACCCGCGCCTTGCCGATCATCGGCATCAGCGTCATCCCCGCCTCCATCACGTGCTCGGCCATCGGCAGGTTGCCGCGCTGCGCGTAGGAGGCGTAGAAATCCAGATCGCCGCCGAAGACCAGCCCGCCCTTGTCGGACTGGCTGATATAGAAATGCCCCATGCCGAAGCTGACCACATGGTCTATCACCGGCTTCAGCCCCTCGGTGACGAAGGCCTGAAGGATGTGGCTCTCGATCGGAAGGCGCAGCCCGGCCATCGCCGCCACCTGGCCCGAGCGGCCGGCGACCACGATCCCGACCTTCTTGGCGCGGATCGGGCCGCGGCTGGTCTGCACACCCCTGACGCGGCCGCCCTCTATATCGAATCCGGTCACCTCGCAGTTCTGGACAAGGTCCACGCCGCGCGCGTCCGCGCCGCGGGCATAGCCCCAGGCCACCGCGTCATGCCGCGCCGTACCGCCGCGCGGATGATAGAGCCCGCCGTAAATCGGGAAGCGGCCCTGCTCGAAATCCAGGTAGGGCAGGATCTCGCGCACCCCCTCGCGGTCCAGCAGGATCGCGTCGTCGCCCTGGTTGATCATCGCGTTGCCGCGCCGGGCGAAGGCATCGCGCTGCCCGTCGGAATGGAACAGGTTGATCAGCCCCCGCTGCGAGTGCATCACGTTGTAGTTCAGTTCCTGCTCCAGCCCTTCCCAGAGCTTCAGCGAATGGCTGTAGAACTCGGAATTGCCCGGCAGGAAGTAATTGGCGCGCACGATGGTGGTGTTGCGCCCGACATTGCCACCGCCCAGATAGCCCTTTTCCAGAACGGCGACATTCTTCAGCCCGTGTTCCCTGGCCAGATAATAGGCGGTGGACAGCCCGTGCCCGCCACCGCCAACGATCACGACGTCATATTCGGGTTTCGGCTCGGGGTCACGCCAGACCGGCTTCCAGCCCCGGTTGCCGCGCAGCCCCTGCCCCAGCACTCTGAACCCCGAATAGCGCATGACCAGCCTTTTTTCGTTTCTGCAAAGCGCCGCGCTCATCCGTCCTGGCGGACGTCTTCACGCTCGCCAGCGAAGAGCGCCCGCAAGGGAGCGATGAGCCCCGCAGGGGCCGTCACAGCCCCTTGGCGCGATAACTCATGGAGACGCGCCCGATCGCCACCAGATAGGCAGCCGTTCGCAGGTCATCCACGTCCTGCCGCGAATGCCACACCTCGCGCATCGACTGATAGGCGGTGCGCATCGTATCATCCAGGCCCGAGCGCACCAGCTCCAGCTCGCCCGCTCCACGCAGGTAGCGGTCCTTGAAATCCGGGGCCGGAGACCACGTCTTGCCCAGCGCGTCGGAAAGGTTCTCCAGCTGATCGACGATCAGCTGGTGACGCGCCTCCTCCTGCCGGCGCTGCATGCGGCCGAAGCGGATGTGGCTGAGGTTCTTGACCCATTCGAAATACGAGACCGTCACGCCGCCGGCATTGGCATACATGTCGGGGATGATGACCGTACCCTTCTCGCGCAGCACCTCGTCGGCGCCGGCAGTGACGGGGCCGTTCGCGGCCTCGATGATCAGCGGCGCCCTGATCCGGGCAGCGTTCTCCATGTTGATGACGCCTTCGATCGCGGCGGGGATCAGGATATCGCACTCCTCCTCCAGCAGCACGGCGCCGTCGCCGACATAGGTCCCCTCGGGACAGCCCTGAACGCCGCCATTGGCGCGGATCCAGTGGAACACGGTCTCGATGTCCATCCCCTCGGGATTGAACAGGCCTCCGTCCCGCTCGACGATGCCGATCACCTTGGACCCGTCCTCGGTCGAAAGGAAATGCGCCGCGTGATAACCCACGTTGCCCAACCCCTGAACGACCACGCGCTTGCCGTCCAGGCTGCCGGTCAGGCCGGCCTTTGCCATGTCCTCGGGGTGGCGGAAGAACTCTCGCAGGGCGTATTGGACGCCGCGTCCCGTCGCCTCGACCCGACCCTGGATACCGCCGGCATGGGCCGGCTTGCCGGTGACGCAGGCGTTGCCGTTGATGTCGGTCGTGTTCATCCGCTTGTACTGGTCGGCGATCCAGGCCATCTCGCGCTCGCCCGTGCCCATGTCCGGGGCCGGCACGTTCTGGCTGGGATTGATCAGGTCGCGCTTGATCAACTCATAGGCGAAGCGCCGGGTGATCAGCTCGAGCTCATGCTCGTCCCATTCGCGCGGGTCGATGCACAAGCCCCCCTTGGACCCGCCGAACGGCGCCTCGACCACGGCGCATTTGTAGGTCATCAGCGCGGCCAGCGCCTCGACCTCGTTCTGGTTGACCGAGGTGGCATAGCGGATGCCGCCCTTGACCGGCTCCATATGCTCGGAATGGACCGAGCGGTAGCCGGTGAAGGTGTGCAGCCGTCCTCGCAGCCGCACCCCGAACCGCACGGTGTAGGTGGCATTGCATACCCTGATTTTCTCTTCCAGGCCCGGCGGCAGATCCATCAGCGCCACGGCGCGGTTGAACATCAGATCGACGGATTCCCGGAAACTCGGTTCGATGATTCCAGCCATGTTGCTTGCCATGTTCCCTCCCTGCGGTCCGCGCCGCCGCCAGCGACTCTGTCGATAGGACACCCTAAGCCGAAGATTCGCGCCCTGACAAACCCCGAAATGCCCGGGCGCCTGCGCCGGGACACATTTGCGCCCGATCCGCCGCCGTCGGGAGGCAATTGTTTCCGCTGCGCCGTCAATCCGCCCCGGCGCGGCGATCTGACGACAATATACTGCTGAGATTCCAGCTTTTGGCCTCACTGCTGCCCAATTTTGACCGCAAGCTCACCTGTAATTACGCAACGCGAGGCGTCTGCCATGATGGTGGGTGCCTTTGTCGGGTCGCCCCCGATGGAGGGATAGTATGATGTTGCCTCTGGACGCAGGAAAAACGCCCAATGACGGTGTGAAAGCTTCGAAGCGACCGACTTTGCGTCACATGCGAGGTTTCGGCCGCGACGAGGACGGCTCGATGCTGCTTTTCGGACTGTTCATCCTGATCCTGATGCTCTGGGCGGGCGGCATGGCAATTGACGCCATGCGGGTCGAGGCGACCCGCACCCAACTGCAGAACACGCTGGACCGCGCGGTCCTGGCCGCGGCCGACCTCGATCAGTCGCTCGATGCCAAGTCGGTGGTCGAGGACTATTTCGACAAGGCGGGCCTGGCCCAGTATCTCGACGCGGACAGCATTACCGTGGACAGCACCAGAGCCAATAACGAGCTCAGCTTTCGCCGCGTCTCGGCCACGGCGAATGCCGAGGTGAAATCCATGTTCATGCAGATGCTCGGCATCGACTCGATGATCGCTGCCTCGTCGGGCACCGCCGAGGAAGGCATCACCGACCTGGAGATCTCGCTGATCCTCGACGTGTCGGGCTCGATGGGCTCGCGCTCATCCAGCGGCAACTCGAAGATCTACGAACTGCGCCAGGCCGCAAAGGATTTCGTCTATTACATGCAGTGCAACCCGAACGCCTCGCGCGGGTCGGGCGCGGCCTGCACCGTGCAGCCTGACAAGGTGTCGATCAGCCTGGTGCCTTATTCCGAACAGGTGACCGCGGGCGCGACGCTGCTGGACGAGATGAATGTCACCGACGAGCACAGCTATTCGCATTGCGTCACCTTTCAGCAGGATCAGTTCCTGACCCCGGAGATCGACCCCGACACTCCGCTCAAGCGGACCGGGCATTTCGACCCGTGGTCGAACTACAATTCGGGCTACTATTCGAGCAATCCCTACGCCTATGACAACAACCGGACCTGCCGGCTGGACAGCTGGCGCGAGATCCGGCCCTTCGTCGCGGACTACCACGAGCTGGAGAACCGGATCGACGACCTGTCAGCAGGTGGCAACACGTCGATCGACGTGGGCATGAAATGGGGTTCCGCGCTTCTGGATCCGAGCACACGCGACACGATCGAGGCCCTGACCGCCAAAGATGACGGGTCCGGGTCCAAGGTGGTGGATCCGGCGTTCTGGGGCCGGCCCTATGACTACACCCAGGACTATTCGATGAAGGTGATCGTGCTGATGACCGACGGCGTGAACACCGATCAGCACTACCTCAAGCCGGAATACCGTTCCGGTCCCTCGCCCTTCTACCGGAACACCGAGGAGACGGATCACTACTCGATCTACAACCCCGACCGGGACCAGTATTACTACCCCTTCG
>JBAVQZ010000516.1:0-2526 GCA_049694515.1 Paracoccaceae bacterium
TCTCCATCCGCTCCAGGAACGCCGCCACCCGGTCCAGCGGCAGGGCGATGTCGTTGTCCACGATCGGCCGGCGCGAGAAGGTGATCTCGGCCGCCGCCTCGCGCCGCGCCCAGATCGACTCGCGCTGCGCCTCCGACCGGGCGACGACCGCATCCAGAAGTTCCCCTTCCTCCATCATCGCGGCGAGCGTCTCCTCAAGCTGGGTGACGACGGGCAGGCTGCCGTCCGCGGCCGGTGTCGCGTCGCGCGGGGCGGTGGCGCCGATTTCGACCAGTATGTTCACGTCGTGGTTCCTGTCGAAAGGCAGGTGCAGATCGGGCCGCATCGCGGCGAGCCGCGCCATGTAGCCCGACGGCATGTATTCAAACGCCTCGACGGCGCCGCCGGTTTCCTCCTGCAATCGATTCAGCAGGGTCAGCGCGTCGGGCAGGGCGGACAGGGCCACCATCGCGGTGGCATAGGCGCGCGGCTTCGGCTCCAGTTTAAGCACGGCGGCGGTGATCAGGCCCAGCGTGCCCTCCGCCCCGATGAACAGATCCTTCAGGTCGTACCCGGTGTTGTCCTTGCGAAGCTCGCTCATCAACTCCATCACGCGCCCATCCGGAAGCACCACCTCCAGCCCCAGGCACAGCGCGCGGGTGTTGCCGTAGCGCAGCACGTTCGACCCGCCCGCGTTGGTTGAGAGTACGCCGCCGATCATCGCCGAGCCGCGCGCGCCGAAAATCAGCGGAAAGATCAGCCCCTCGGCGTCCGCGGCATCGTGCAGCGATGACAGGATCACCCCGGCCTCGACGATCGCGATGCGGGTCTCTGGCCGGATCTCGCGGATGCGGTTCATCCTCTCCAGCGACAGCATCAGCGCGCCGTCGGCCATCGCGCCGCCCGACAGACCCGTATTGCCCGAGACCGGCACAACCGGCGTGCGCGCCTCATGCGCCAGCCGCAGAATCGCTGACACCTCCTCGCGGTCGGCAGGGCGCAACACCGCCAGGGGCGTGGCGCAATATTTGCCGGTCCAGTCGCGCCCGTATTTCTCGGCGTCCGCGCCGGTCAGTACGTGGCGCGGGCCGAGTATCTCCTGCAACTGCGCGATCAGGTCCATCCTGCCCTCCTGTCTTTTCGCGCGCACCATCGTGCAATCGGCGCGGCATTACCAGAGGGGCGGCCGCACTCAGTTCCGCGCGGCCTGCGCGTCGCCTCGCGCCCGGGCGACAAGATCCAGCACGGTCGGTCCCATCGCCGCGACGATTTTCTTCACCCCCGCCGCGTTCGGGTGCAGCCCGTCAGCCTGCATGTAGTCGGCCATCGCCTCAGCTCTGTCGGGCAGATCGCTCAGGGCCTGAAGGAAGCCGGGATAGAGCAGGGTGCCATATTTTTTCGCCAGGTCGGGATAGTTCGCGTCGAACGCCGCCTTGTAGTCCGGCCCGTAATTGCCCGGCGCCTGCATCCCCACCAGCAGGACCGCGATCCCCGTGTCCCGCGCGGTGCTGACGATCGTCTCCAGGTTGGCGCGGCTTACCTTGGGGTCGATCCCGCGCAGCAGGTCGTTTCCGCCCAGCGCAACGATCAAGCCATCCACGTCGTCGCTCAGCGTCCAGCCAAGGCGCGACACGCCGCCGGCTGTGGTGTCGCCCGACACACCCGCGTTGATAAGCCGCACATCGGCGCCATGCGCGTTCAGCCAGCTTTCCAGCTGCGGTACGAACCCGTCCTCCTGCGGCAATCCGTACCCTTGGGTCAGGCTGTCGCCCAGCGCGGCGATGGTAACGGTCTCGGCCCGTGCAGGACCGGCGGCCACCAGAAGAACCGCGACAAGCGCGGGCGCCAGCTTGCGGAATTGCGCCCTTGCCCCATATCGCAATGGAGCGAGGACAGACAGAAAGCGCGCCATGACCGCACCGATCCTTTCACTGAAAAATGTCGGCCTGACCCTCACGGGCAACGCCGGACCGGTCGAGATCCTGCACGGCATCACGCTTGAAGTGCCGCGCGGGCAGACGCTGGGGCTGATGGGTCCGTCGGGGTCGGGCAAGTCCTCTCTCCTCATGCTCATGGGCGGGCTGGAGCGCGCAACCTCCGGGTCCGTCATGGCGCTGGGCAATGACCTGACCGCGATGAACGAGGACGCGCTGGCCCGCTTTCGCAGGAAACATATGGGCGTGGTATTCCAGTCTTTCCACCTGATCCCCACGATGACCGCGCTGGAGAATGTCGCCACGCCGCTGGAACTGGCGGGCGCGCGGGACGCCTTCGACCGCGCCGAGGAGGAATTGCGCCGGGTCGGCCTGGCCGCGCGGATCAATCACTATCCCAGCCAGATGTCGGGCGGCGAGCAGCAGCGCGTCGCGCTGGCCCGCGCCGCCGCCCCGCGCCCCGACATCCTGCTGGCCGACGAGCCGACGGGCAATCTGGACGGCGTGAACGGCGAGGCGATCATGGAGCTTCTGTTCGGCCTGCGCGACCGGCACGGATCGACGCTGGTGCTGGTCACCCATGCCGCCGATCTGGCGGCGCGCTGCGATAGGG
>JBAVQZ010000517.1:0-4751 GCA_049694515.1 Paracoccaceae bacterium
GGCCGAGGCCTTCACCCGCGTGTTGCAGGGCATGATCGCGATCTCGCGCCTGCGCTGGCCCCGGGGTCTGGCGGGGCGCGATCTGGATCCGCTGGCGCGCTATCCGCTGTGGCTGGCGGGGCAGGACTACGATCACGGCACCGGCCACGGCGTCGGCGCCTATCTCAGCGTGCACGAGGGCCCGCAGCGCCTCTCGCGCCTGTCCGAGGTGCCGCTGGAGCCGGGCATGATCCTGTCGAACGAGCCGGGTTATTACCGCGAGGGCGCGTTCGGCATCAGGATCGAGAACCTGCTGGTCGTCGAAGAGGCCCCGGCGTTACCGGGCGCCGACGCCCGCGCGATGCTGTCCTTCCGCACGCTGACCTTCGTGCCCATCGACCGCCGCCTGATCGTGCCCGAGATGCTGACCGAGGAGGAGCGCGCCTGGCTTAACGCCTATCACGCGCTGGTGGCCGAAAAGCTTTCACCGCGGGTGTCGAAAAGCGCGCTTGTCTGGCTGCGTGTGGCCACACAACCCCTGTGACAGTCTGAGGGCTGGATTTCGCGCAACATAAATGCCATGAAACCGCGTCTGGTATCAGATGCGTATGAATGGAGGGGACAGGGGCATGACGAACCACATCACGATCCGCAAGGCCGAAGGGAAATGGGTGGTGCGCGCCGGCGGTGCCGTTCTGGGCGAAAGCACTGACGCGCTGGAGCTGACCGAAGGCAACATGGCGCCGGTGATCTACTTCCCCCGCGCGGATATCGCCATGGCCTTCCTTGACCCGTCCGACACCATCACCTCCTCCCCGGAGAAGGGCCAGGCGACCCATTTCTCGATCGAGACGAAAAGCACCACGCTGAAGGATGCCGCCTGGTCCTATGAGAGCCCCGAGCCGGAAGCCGCGCGGATAAAGGATCATCTGGCCTTCCACGCAAGCGATACCGTGACCGTCGAGCGGCTGTAACGGCCGCCCGGCGCACGGTCAGCTCCGGTAATCCTCGACCACCGCGGCGCCGATCGCCACGCGTGTGACGACGCCCACGACATTCTCGGCCCGCGGCGGCGCGTCTGCCGCCAAGACCAGAACGCCGGCCTGCTCGCGGTCCGCCATGCGGTTCATCACGGTTTGCAGGAAGGTATTCTCGCGCACCAGCCCGACAGGGCTGATTACCGCGCCGTGGGTGCGGCGCATGTCGTTGGGGTCCACCGGCACGACGCCGACGATATGCCGTCCCTTGGTGACGACCGCGAAGCTGCGGTTGCCGACCGGGCGGTGAACGATGTCCGGATAGGGCATCAGCTCGCTCTGCTCGACGGTGCCGATCACCGGCTCCATCACCTCGCTGGCCAGCCGCGTCGGGAACAGGTGCGAGCGGATGTCGGCCGGGATGCGGTGCCCCCGTCGCGTCAGCTTCATGGTATAGATGTTGTCGCTCATCAGGCCCCGGCGCACGCCGACGGCGACGACCACCGCGATAATCGCGGCAACGGTGATCGTGTAGTCCCCGGTCATCTCGAAGATCATCATGATCGAGGTCAGCGCCGCCCCGGTGCTTGCGCCAACGATGGCCGCCATGCCGATCAGCGCGAAGGTGACCATGCTGAAGCCCAGCGCCGGGAACATCATGTCCAGCCCGGCGCCGAACGCGCCGCCCAACGTCGCGCCCAGGAACAGCGAGGGCGAGAACACCCCGCCCGAGGCGCCGGCGCCCATGCTGACCGAGGTCGCCACAAGCTTCAGCACGAACAGGATGAGCAGGAAGCCCGGCGCGGTGATCTGGCTGGTCAGGATCGCCTGGATGGTGGCATAGCCGACACCGGCGGTATGATAGCTGCCGGTGGTCTCCATCAGCACGTACATCAGCGCGCCCAGCCCGGCCATGCCGATCACCGTCTTGAGATAGGGGTTGAGCTTGACGTCGTCGAAAAGATCCTCGGTCCCGTAAAGCGCCTTTATGAAGCCCGCCGCGGCCAGGCCGCAGATCATCCCCGTCAGAAGGTAGAGCGGCAGCATGTCCACTGACAGCGGCACGAACACCTCGGGACGCTCATGTGCGGCGACCAGGAAGGCGGGCTCCATCCCGAAGGCCAGCCGGCCCATGTAGGTGGCCGTGCCGGTGGCAAGGACGACGGGCAGCAGCGTACGCGAGCTGAACTCGGGCAGCATCAGTTCCACCGCGAACAGCACCGCGCCCAGCGGCGTGTTGAAGGTGGCGGCGATGCCCGCCCCGGCGCCCGCGGCCACCAGCGTGATGATCTGCCAGCGGCGCAGGTTGTAGTACTGCCCCAGCACCGACCCGATGCCGGAGCCGATCTGTATGATCGGCCCTTCGCGCCCGACCGAAGCCCCCGAGCCGATCGACATGGCCGAGGCCAGCGACTTGATCACCACCACCGCCGGGCGGATATGGCCGTTCTTGTAATAGATCGCGTCCATTACCTCGGGCACGCCGTGGCCCTTCGCCTCGGGCGCGTAGCGGCGCACCAGGAACAGCACGATTACCCCACCGATCACCGGGGCGAGAATGATCAGCGGCCCGAAAGGCGATGGAGGGGTCGGCACGTTGGCATCGTATTGGAACGAGAAACTGCCCAGAAAGAACAGGTTGTGGATCAGCGCGATCAGATAGCGCAGCAGGATTGCCCCCAGGCCCGTGACAAGCCCGATCACGACCGAGATCAGCGACAGCGAGATCAGCGAGACTTGGCGGTTGTCGGTCGTTGCGGTTTGTGGCATCGCATCAATCAACTGGGCTGAGTTGCAGGTCCGGGCGGTTTCGGGCGGCCCTTCCGGCGGCCACAGGACGGCCAGACCGGTCGCGCCGACGGGTTTCGCTTACGATGTTGCCGCTCATTATGCAACGGGGTAGCGCCCGGCGAACGCCGCCACGACACAGGAGTTGCGCGCCAATGACGGGAATTTTCGAGATGCGCCGGATCGCGCTGCGCCGCAGCACGCTGATCTTCCTGGCCTGCGGCATCGCCTTCGCCATCGTATACCTGGTTTTCCTGGCCTATCAGGACCGCCGCGCGGCGGCCTATCTGGAGGGGCTGCGCCACACCGATCCGGACGGTTACCTCGAACAAATCCGGATGCTGGACGGGTTCAGCCGCTACGCGATCGAGTTCGGCAAGCTCAAGAAATTCGACCAGTTCCGCCCCGCGGCGCCGGCCTTCATGGTCGGGCGCTGGACGCTGCGCGACAAGCCCGAGCGGATTCCTGTCGGCACCTCGCCCAATTGCAGCGACCCGATCACCTTCGAATACGGCCGGATGGAGGTGACGCGCGACGGCATCAGCCTGCCCTCGGAATTCCGCCTTGCGGGGCAGTTGCTGGAAGTGCGCCCGCGCCAGGGCGACCCGATCACCGTAAAGCTGGTCAGCTTCGGCGCCGCGATCGACCACCTTGAGCTGATCCCGCCAGAGCGCGATCACCTGTTCTATGCCTACCCCTGCGGAATGTGAGGCCGAGATGACGGAGCTTTCCCCCGACGCGACACAGCAGCTGACAGCGCTTCTGGGCGACCGGCTGAGCCTTGCCGCGGCCGACCGCGCCCAGCATGCGACCAGCGAAACCCATTTAGCCGGCCCGCCGCCCGATGCCGTGGCGTATCCGGAAAACACCGAGGAGGTCGCGCAGATCGTGAAGATCTGCGCGCGCCATTCCCTGCCCGTGATCGGCTGGGGGGCGGGCACCTCGCTGGAAGGGCACGCGCTGGCGATGTCAGGCGGCGTCACGGTGGATTTCAGCCGCATGAACAAGGTTTTGAAGGTCAATCAGGAAGACATGGACGTGACCGTGCAGCCCGGCGTCACCCGCGAGGCGCTGAACCAGGAGCTGCGCGCCACGGGCTTGTTCTTCCCGGTCGATCCGGGCGCCAACGCCACGCTGGGGGGCATGGCTTCGACCCGTGCCTCGGGCACCACGGCGGTGCGCTATGGCACGATGCGCGACAATGTGCTGGCGCTTGAGGTGGTGATGGCCGACGGCCGGATCATCCGCACCGGCACGCGGGCGCGCAAATCGTCGGCCGGGTATGACCTGACCGGGCTGTTCGTCGGCGCCGAGGGAACGCTGGGCCTGATCACCGAGGTGACACTGCGCCTGCATGGCCAGCCCGAGGCGGTGTCCGCCGCCGTCTGCGCGTTCGAGGCGATCGGCCCTGCGGTGGACTGCGTGATCCAGACCATCCAGATGGGCATCCCGATGGCGCGGATCGAATTCATCGACGCCCCCGCCGTTGCGGCCGTGAACGCCTATTCCGGGACCGATTTGCCGGAGGCGCCGCATCTGATGGTGGAATTCCACGGCTCGGAGGCGGGCGTGGCCGAACAGGCCGAGCGATTCGGCGAAATCGTGGCCGAGATGGGCGGCAAGGGCTTCCGCTGGGCCACCCGGACCGAGGACCGCACAAAGCTGTGGGAGGCGCGGCACAAGGCGCACTGGGCCTGCCTGGCCTCGCGCCCCGGCGCCACGGCGCTGGTCACCGATATCTGCGTGCCGATCTCGCGCCTGGCCGAGGCGGTCGAGGCGACGCAGGCCGACATCGCCAAGGCCTCGATCCCCGGCCCGATCCTGGGCCATGTGGGCGACGGCAATTTCCACGCGATCCTTCTGGTCGAGCGCGGCAACGAGAGCGAGATGGACGAGGCGCTGGCGCTGTCGGGCCGGATGGCCGAGCGCGCGCTGGCGCTGGGCGGCACGGTGACCGGCGAGCACGGCATCGGCATCGGCAAACTGGGCTACATGCAGGCTGAGCAT
>JBAVQZ010000518.1:0-3174 GCA_049694515.1 Paracoccaceae bacterium
GCCGGGACCATCGCGGTGATCGTCGCGCTGCGCCGCTGGAGGCCGAGCTGGCCGGGTTTCCTGATCGCCGTGGCGCTGGCCGCGCTGGCGACGGCGCTGTTCCATCTGCCGGTCGAAACCATCGCCAGCCGGTTCGGCCAGATGCCCCGCGCGCTGCCCGCGCCATCGTTGCCTGCGATCAGCGTCGCGCGGGTGATCGAACTGCTGCCGAGCGCTGCGGCGCTGGCGCTGCTGGGGGCAATCGAATCTCTGCTCTCGGCGGTCGTGGCCGACGGGATGAGCGGTGGCCGCCATCGCTCCAACGTCGAGCTGGTCGGACAGGGGGTGGCCAATATCGGATCGGCCCTGTTCGGCGGGATCACCGTGACCGGCACCATCGCACGCACCGCGACCAACGTGCGCGCCGGCGCGCATGGCCCCGTCGCGGGGATCGCCCATTCCGCGTTCCTGCTTGCTTTCCTGATGATCGCCGCGCCGTTGGCGGGCTTCATCCCGCTTGCTGCGCTTGCCGGGCTTCTGAGCGTCGTCGCCTGGAACATGGCCGAGCGGCGTGAGTTCTGGCTGCTGGTCCGCTCGGGCCGGGGCGAGGCGGTGGTTCTGCTGGCCACCTTCCTGCTGACGGTATTCGTCGGTCTGGCCGAGGGGATCGTCGTGGGCTTCGGCCTGAAGGCGCTGATCTTCATCCACCGCATGTCCGACGCCGCCGAGGTGGAGCAATTGCCGGCCGAAGAGGCCGCGCCCGAGGCAGAGGAGGGCAACGGCGACATCCTGGTCTATCGTCTGAAGGGGGTGTTCTTTTTCGGGGTGGCCGCCACGGCGGGTCGGGCGCTGGACGCGATCTCGGGCGGGTGCCGGGCGCTGATCGTCGATTTCTCGCAAGTCAGGGTGATCGATTCGACGGGCGCGCGGATGCTGGCGACCTTCCTGCGGCGGATGCGCCGGCCCGGATTGCAGATCTATGTCGCCGCGATGAGCCCCGAGTTGCAGGCGCAGATGGGCCGCCATGGCACACCGTCCACGTCGCTGCGTTTTGCCGACAGCGTGGCAGGGGCGATGCAGCAGGCCCGCACCGACCTGGCGCGCGACAGCGCGGCGTGACCCGTCAGCCGCGGCGGTCTTTCCGGTCGTTCTCGACCGGGATCGGGATCAGGGCATGGTTCAGCACCGGCTCACGCTGCGGCTTGCCGCCGCCGTCCGTGCCGTGGTCGGCCATCCGCATGATCGCGATGCCGAACTGGACGCCCGAAAACACGATGCCGTTGAACATGAACAGCAAAAAGCCGGCAAGGATGCCCGAAGACGAGCCGGACACGAGATGCCAGAGGTTCGCCACGTTGAACGACAGAAGCATCGCCACGAAGACGCCGGCCAGCACGAAGCCGAATATCGTGTGGCGGATGTAAAGGCGGACAAGCTCTGGCATGGGGTTACTCCTTCGCGTTCACTGACACCAATATAATGCGGACCCGCGCGAAACCAACATGCGATCACGCCGCAGGGGGTCAGAATGCTTCGGGCGTCGCCTCGCGCGCCATGTGATCCAGCACGGCGTTGACGAATTTCGCTTCGCGCCCCTCGGGGAAGAACGCTTTCGCGATCTCGACATATTCGCTGATGATGACGCGCGGCGGCGCCTTGGCGAGGACCATCTCGGCACCCGCGGCGCGAAACAGCGCGCGCAGCGTCGGGTCGATCCGGGCGATCGGCCATTTGGCGACCAGCGCGCGGTCGGTCATCTGGTCGATCTTCGCCTGCCGGTCCACCGCTGTGTCCAGGATGGCGCGGAACAGGTCGATGTCGGCCTCGGCCATCTCGTCCTCGTCATAGACGGCGCCGATGCGATGTGTTTCGAACTCGCGGCGGATGTCGTCCACCGACTGGTCGGAATGTTCCATCTGGAACAGCGCCTGCACCCCGTAGAGCCGGGCCGCGAATTTCATCTGGCGCGTGCTGGTCGGTCTGGCGGTCATGCGTTGTCGGATCCTTCGCCGTCCGCGGCAATCTGGAAGCTGCCCGGCGGGCGGAAGCCGACGCCCTTGGTCTCGCGCCCCCAGCGGCGGGCCAGCGCGATCAGGTGCAGTGCCGCAGCGGCCGCGCCGCCGCCCTTGTCCTCGCCGCCGTCCGGCTTGGCGCGCACCACGGCCTGCTCGCGGTTTTCGACGGTCAGGATGCCGTTGCCGATGCAGGCGCCCTGAAGCCCCAGCAGGGTCAGCCCGCGCGAGCTGTCGTTGCAGACGGTTTCGTAATGCGTCGTCTCGCCGCGGATCACGCAGCCCAGCGCCACGAAGCCGTCGAAATTCGACTGCCGGTGCGCGAGCCCGATGGCGGTGGGAAGTTCCAGCGCGCCGGGCACCTCGACCGTGTCATGGGCGGCGCCGGCCTTGTCCAGCGTCGCGCGCGCGCCTTCGAGCAGATCGTCGGCGATGTCGCGGTAGAAGGGCGCCACGACGATCAGCAGCTTCACCGGCTTGTCGAATTCCGGCAGAGGCAGGGTGTAATGGGTCTCGGTTCCGGCCATGCTCATCCCTCCTGCGTGATCCTGCGGGTGCCGACGATGCTCAGCCCGTAGCCGTCGAGGCCCACCACCTTCGGCGTCGGCGAGTCGGTCAGCAGGATCAGCTCATGCAGGCCGAGCGCCGCCAGGATCTGCGCGCCGAGGCCGTATTGCCGCAGGATATGCGGCGAGGCCGCGCCGTCGGTGGCCAGCTTCATCGTGGTGTCGCGCAGCAGCACGACCGCGCCGCGGCCTTCCTGCGCGATGATGTCCATCGCCCGGCCCAGTTCGCCCGTCGCGCCGCCGATGCCCAGAATGTCCTGCAGCGCGTTCAGCGCGTGCATCCGCACCATCACAGGGCCGCCGCCGGTCAGGTCGCCCTTGGTCAGGGCGATATGCTCGGCGCCCTGCGTCTCGTCGGTGAAGATTCGCATCATCCAGTCGCCGCCGAACTGCGAGGTGACGTGCTTGACCGCGCTTTCGTTCACTAGGTTGTCGTGGCGGCGGCGATAGGCGATCAGGTCCGAGATGGTGCCGATCTTCAGGTTGTGGCGCTGCGCGAAGGCCACCAGGTCGGGCAGGCGCGCCATGGTGCCGTCCTCGTTCATGATCTCGCAGATCACGCCCGAGGGATTGAGCCCGGCCAGCCGGCTGACATCCACCGCGGCCTCGGTATGGCC
>JBAVQZ010000519.1:0-5962 GCA_049694515.1 Paracoccaceae bacterium
GCCGAGGCGTTGGCCGGGCTGGGCTGCGCCCCGCGCGATCTGGGCAATATCGCCCCTGCCCCGCTTCGCGCCGTGACCAGCGCCAACCCCGCCATCCACGCGCTGGCCGAAACCGTCGCCTGGACCGAGGCGCTGATCCCGGCGGCGAAGGACGCCATGAAACAGGGCTTCCCGATCTTCATGGGCGGCGATCATTCGCTGTCGCTGGGCTCGGTCGCCGGGGTCGCGGCGCATGCCGAGGACGTCGGGCGCCCCCTTTTCGTCCTCTGGCTCGACGCGCATAGCGATTTCCACACGCCGGACACCACCGGGTCGGGCAACCTGCACGGCACGCCGGTGGGTTATTTCACCGGGCTGCCTGGGTTCGACGCCTTCCCGCCGCTGGCCGCCCCGGTGCCGGAAGAGCGGATCTGCCTTTTCGGCTGGCGCTCCGTCGATCCGGAGGAGCGCACGGCGCTTCAGGAGCGCGACGTGCATGTCACCGACATGCGCGCAATCGACGAGCAGGGCATCGCCGGTCCGTTGAGTGCGTTTCTCGACAAGGTGAGCGCCAAGAACGGGCTGCTGCATGTCTCGCTCGACGTGGATTTCCTGGATCCAGCCATCGCCCCTGCCGTCGGCACGACCGTTCCGGGCGGCGCCACCGCGCGGGAGGCGCATCTGGTGATGGAGTTGCTGCATGACAGCGGCCTGGTCAGTTCGCTCGACCTGGTGGAGTTGAACCCGTTTCTGGACGAGCGCGGCCGCACCGCGTCCCTCATGGTCGACCTGACCGCCTCGCTGATGGGGCGCAAGGTGTTCGACCGTCCCACAAGAAGCTTTGCCTGAAGGAGCCCGCCCATGACCGCCCCCTCCGACCTGGCCTTCGTGCCCTTTGTCAGCGTCGACAACATGATGAAGCTGATCCACCGCATCGGGATCGACCCGATGCTGCGCGGCCTTGCCGAGTATGTCGAGGCCGATTTCCGTCGCTGGGAACTGTTCGACAAGACGCCCCGCATCGCCGCACATTCCGCCGAGGGCGTGATCGAGTTGATGCCGACCTCGGACGGCGAGGTCTATGCCTTCAAATACGTCAACGGGCACCCCAAGAACACCAGGTCGGGCCGCCAGACCGTCACCGCGTTCGGACTGCTGGCCGACGTTAACAACGGCTACCCGGTGCTGCTGTCCGAGATGACCATGCTGACCGCGCTGCGCACCGCCGCGACCTCGGCGATGGTCGCGAAACACCTGGCGCCGAAGGGGGCGCGTGTGATGGCGATGATCGGCAACGGCGCGCAGTCCGAGTTCCAGAGCCTGGCGATGAAGGCGATCGTCGGCATCGACACCGTGCGCCTTTTCGACATCGACAAGGCGGCCACCCAGAAAGCCGCGCGCAACCTGGCCGGCCATGGCCTGACGGTCGTGAAATGCGACAGCGCCGAGGCGTCGATGGAAGGCGCCGAGATCATCACCACATGCACCGCCGACAAGCAGTTCGCCACGATCCTGACCGACAACATGGTCGGCAGCGGCGTGCATATCAACGCGATCGGCGGCGACTGCCCCGGCAAGACCGAGCTTCACCGCGATATCCTGTCCCGCTCCTCGGTATTCACCGAATTCACGCCGCAGACCCGGATCGAGGGCGAAATCCAGCAGATGGACCCGGATTTTCCGGTGACCGAGATGTGGCAGGTGATCGCGGGCACCGCGCCCGGCCGCAGTTCGGCCAGCCAGATCACGCTGTTCGACAGCGTGGGCTTCGCGATCGAGGATTTCTCGGCGCTGCGCTATGTGCGCGACCAGATGGCACGGACCGGCCTGTTCGACAGGCTCGACCTTCTGGCCGATCCTGACGACCCGCGCGACCTGTTCGGGATGCTTCAGCGGGCGGCGCCCGCGGCCTGATCGGGGGTCAGTGCAGCGTGAACTCCCCAACCACGTTGCGCCACTTCCCCGGCCCGATCATCTTGCGGTGGTTGAACCGCACCGAATGCAACGGCCCCTCGATCTCTTCCTGCCAGAACTCGATGAAGCCGAACAGTTTTGGATAGTCCGGCGCCAGATCGTATTGCTGCCAGACGAACGTGTTCAGCACATGCGCGTAATCGGGCATGTGATAGAAGAACTCGGCCGTGGTCAGGCCGTAGCCTTTGAGCATCAGCTCTGTCTCGGACATGCTCAACTTTGTCACCTCCTTTTGGTCTTGTTTTATGAATCATGCCTGAATGGAATTAGTTTTCAATAAAAACAGTATGTTGGCACTCTCCCCCGAGTGCTGCTCATATTCCGGGCAGTGTCCCATTGCACCCCATATCCGGGTTAAGATATAACTTCCGCAACAAGATATTGAGCGCGCAGAGACAGGCCGGAGATAACGTGAGCGACACGCCGCAACCCCCTGACAACGAAGACGGAACCCCGCCGGAGCCGCCGAAGTACGACGGCCCGCACATCTCCATAGAAGAGGAGATGCAGACGTCTTTCATGGATTACGCGATGAGCGTGATCGTCTCGCGCGCGATTCCCGATCTGCGCGACGGGCTGAAACCCGTGCACCGGCGCATCCTTTATACGCTGTGGGAAAACGGCCAGACCCAGGCCAAACCCTATCGCAAATGCGCCACCGCGGTGGGCGACGTGATGGGGCGCTATCACCCGCATGGCGACTCGGCGGTTTACGAGTCGCTGGTGCGGATGGCACAGGACTTCTCGATGTCGGTGCCGCTGATCGACGGTCAGGGCAACTTCGGCTCGATGGACGGCGACCCGGCGGCCGCCTACCGCTATACCGAGGCCCGGCTGGCCAAGGTGGCCGAGCAGTTGCTGACCGATATCGACAAGGAAACCGTCGATTTCATTCCCAACTACGCCAATGAACGGAACGAGCCCACCGTCCTGCCCGCGCGTTTTCCCAACATGCTGGTCAACGGCGCCGAGGGGATCGCCGTCGGCATGGCCACCCGCATCCCGCCGCACAACCTGGGCGAGGTTATCGACGCCACGCTGGCGCTGATCGAGGATCCGGACCTGGACTCGCAGCAGTTGATGGACTACGTGCCCGCGCCGGATTTCCCGACGGGCGGCATCATCCTCGGACGCTCCGGCGCGCGGAAAGCCTATCTGGAGGGGCGCGGCTCGATCGTGATCCGCGCCAAGACCCGGATCGAGGAGGTCAGGAAAGACCGCTACGCCATTGTTCTGGATGAAATTCCCTACCAGGTGAACAAGGCCAGCATGATCGAGAAGATCGCCGAGCTGGTGCGCGACAAGAAGTTGGAGGGGATCTCGTCGATCCAGGACGAATCCGATCGCGTGGGCGTGCGCGTGGTGATCGAGCTGAAGCGCGACGCGACCGCCGAGGTCGTGCTGAATCAGCTGTTCCGCTTCACGCCGATGCAGACCTCCTTCGGGGCCAACATGCTGGCGCTGAACGGGGGCCGGCCCGAACAGCTGACGCTGCGGCGATTCCTGACGAGTTTCATAGACTTCCGCGAGGAAGTCGTGGCACGCCGCACGGCGTATGAACTGCGCAAGGCGCGCGAACGCAGCCATGTGTTGTGCGGTCTGGCGGTCGCGGTGTCGAATGTCGATGAGGTGGTCGCGACCATCCGCGGCTCGAACGACCCGGCGGAGGCGCGCGAAAAACTGATGACCCGGCGCTGGCCGGCGCATGACATCGCCGAATACATCCGTCTGATCGACGACCCGACGCACAAGATGAACGACGACGGCACCTATCACCTGTCCGAGACGCAGGCCCGCGCGATCCTTGATCTGCGGCTGCAGCGCCTGACCGCGATGGGCGTCAAGGAAGTCACGGACGAGTTGCAGGATCTGGCCGCGAAGATCCGCGAGTACCTGGCGATCCTGCGCTCGCGCGAGCGGATCATGGAGATCATCGGCGACGAGTTGCGCGCCGTGAAGGAGCAGTTCGCGGTTCCCCGCCGGACCGAGATCGTGGACTGGTCGGGCGACATGGACGACGAGGACCTGATCGAGCGCGAGGACATGGTCGTGACGGTCACCCAGTCAGGCTATATCAAGCGCACCCCGCTGCACGAGTTCCGCGCCCAGCGGCGCGGCGGCAAGGGCCTGTCGGGCATGGCCACCAAGGATGAGGACGTGGTCACCACGCTTTTCGTGGCCAACACCCACACGCCGCTTCTGGTCTTCACGACCGAGGGCATGGTCTACAAGCTGAAAACCTGGCGGCTGCCGCAGGGCGGGCGCACCGCGCGGGGCAAGGCCATCGTCAACATCCTGCCGATCCCGCAAGGGGTGTCGGTCGCCGCGATCATGCCGGTGGACCGCCCCGAGGAGGAATGGTCGGACCTGCAGATCTTCTTCGCCACCACGGCGGGCGACGTGCGCCGCAACCAGCTGTCGGATTTCACCAATGTGATGCGCAACGGCAAAATCGCCATGCGCCTGCCTGAGGGCGTGAGCCTGGTCAACGCGCGCATCTGCACCGAGGATGACGACGTGATGCTCGTCACCGCCCTGGGCCGCGCAATCCGCTTCCGCACCACCGATGTGCGGGTGTTCAAGGGCCGCGATTCCACCGGCGTGCGGGGCATCCGCCTGGCCAAGGGCGACGAGGTCGTGTCGATGGCCGTGATCCGCCATTTCGAGGCCAGCGCCGAGGAACGCGCCGCCTATCTCAAGCAACGCCGCGCCGTCGCCGGGCTCACCGACGAAGAGACCGACGAGGAAGACACGCCCGCCGACCCGAACTTCAGCCAGGAGCGGTACGTGCAGATGTCGGCGGCCGAGGACCTGATCCTGACGGTCACGGCCGGCGGGTTGGGCAAGCTGAGCTCCAGCCATGATTATCCCGTCCGCGGGCGCGGCGGCCAGGGCGTCGCGGCAATCGACAAGGCGATGCGCGGCGGACGTGTCGTTGCCGCCTTCCCGGTGGAAATGGACGACCAGATCATGCTGGCGACCTCGAAGGGACAGTCGATCCGCTGTCCGGTCGACGGTATCTCGTTCCGCTCGCGCAGCGCCGGCGGGGTCAAGGTGTTCAACACCGGCCGCGGCGAAGAGGTGGTTTCCGTCGCGTGGATCGCCGATCAGGACGAGGAAGAGGCCCCCGAAAACGGCAGCCCGGGATCGGAATGACCGGCCTGCCGGATTGACTCGACACTCGGTATTTGTGCATCCTTTAGATGTATTTTTGATATCGGTATCGTGTTCTTGGTTCGGCATCGATTTTCTTTTGTACCAGAATGGTTGGGCCATGCGTTGACGAATTGGGACGATCTTCGGTTCCTTCTGGCCGTCGGTAAATCGGGCACGATGACCGCTGCGGCGCGCCTTCTGGACACCAATGTCGCCACGGTTTCCCGCCGGATCGAGCGGATGGGCGAAACGCTCGGCTTCCCGCCCCTCGTCAAGACCAATGACGGATGGGTGATGAACCCGAAGCTCCGGGGCCTTATGGACACGCTGGAAACCTTCGATGCCGAGTTGACGCGCGAGCTCAACTCCACACTCGATCACCGCCAGGATCAGCCGACCCGAATCCGCATCGGTCTGCCGCCCGTGGTCGCCTTGCAGGTGCTTTACCCGTGCATGGATGCTGTCCTGCCTTCGCTCAAGGCGATCCGGCTGGAATTCATCGGTCGCAGCCAGGGTGAGGGGCTGAGCGATTTCGACATCGTCATCCAGACGCACCGCCCCGAATCCGGCCGTCTTCTGTCGCGACGTATCGGACAGCTGCATTTCCGGGTCTTCGGCCCGCCGGACTGCGACGCGCGGACGGATTGGTGCGGTCTGGTCCGCGAGCACGACGACCACCCGGCGCAACAGATGGCGCTTGCCGCCTTCGGGCAGGAGCCGCTGATCCGCTCCCATTCCTTCACGGATCTGTTCGAAATCATTCGTGCGTCCCGCCTGCCCGGCCTGCTGCCCGGGGTGTTGGCCACGCGCGACTCCGACCTGACGCCGGTGCTTCCGACCGACCAGGTGGCGA
>JBAVQZ010000520.1:0-2017 GCA_049694515.1 Paracoccaceae bacterium
GTGCAGTCGGTCTTCGCGCCGCAGGACGCCCCCGAAGGCTATGCGGCGCATTTCGGCCCCGGCATGACCCTGCGCCGGTCGTCGCTGCGCGCCAATGCCCAACAACGCGCCGCGCTGAAGGCGCAGATCACCGCGATGATGCCGCGCTATGGCGAGATCGGCGTGCCGGTCGAAATCCTGCACGGCACGGCCGACACCACGGTCGGCCTGCAGATCCACTCGGAACCGCTGGCCCGCCAGATCCCCCGCGCCCGCCTCACGCGTCTCGAGGGGATCGGGCACATGCCGCATCACGCTTCGGCCGGCGCGGTCATAGACGCGATCGACCGGGCAACGGCCCGCGCCGGATTGCGTTGATCGCGCCATTCGCCATACTGGGCGCACAACAGGGAAAGGGATCCCATGAAACTGCCGTTCGACGGGGCGATCAGCGCGTTCTACGAAGAAGAGGCGCCCAAGGAGATACGCGAGGCGATCAAGCACGGCAGCAAGAAGGACATCCTGTCCGACAGCTACCCCTACGACAAGCGGATGCACCGCGACGAGTATGACGAGATCATGGACGCGCTGCAGATCGAGCTGGTCAAGCTGCAAACCCATGTCCGCGACAGCGGTGCGCGCATGGCGATCGTTTTCGAGGGGCGCGACGCCTCGGGCAAAGGCGGAACGATCAAGCGGTTCCGGGCCAACCTGAACCCGCGCAACGCGCGAATCGTGGCGCTGCCCAAGCCCTCGGACCGGGAGGCGAGCCAGTGGTATTTCCAGCGTTACGTCCACCACCTTCCAGCGGCGGGCGAGATCGTGTTCTTCGACCGAAGCTGGTACAACCGCGGCGTGGTCGAGGACGTGTTCGATTTCTGCACCCCCACGGAACGGCGGCATTTCTTCCACCAGGTGCCGGATTTCGAGGAGATGCTGGTCGAGGAAGGCATCGTGCTGATCAAGCTGTGGCTGAATGTCGGCCGCGCCGAGCAGCTGCGCCGCTTCCTCAAGCGCGAGCAGGACCTGCTGAAGCAGTGGAAGGTCAGCTGGATCGACGTCGAGGGGCTGAAACGCTGGGACCGCTACAGCAGGGCCATCCGCGAAACCTTCGAGCACAGCCACACGCCGGACGCCCCCTGGACGGTGGTGCGATCGGACGACAAGCGCCGGGCGCGCATCGCCGCGATCCAGACGGTGTTGTCGACGATGGACTATCCCGGGCGAAACGAACAGGTCGCCTGCACCCCTGATCCGAAGATCTGCGGCGGCACCGAAATCTGGGAGGGCTGAACGACCCGCGTCCTACTGACCCCGAAGCACCGCCGAGATCGGCGCCATCGTCACCTCCTGCCCCTTGCCCTGCAACGCCCAGGAGAACAGCGCCTTTACCGTTTCGGGATAGGAATGGCCGACCATCACCACATGTCCGTCGCGCCCGGCCTTGAACGCGGCGCGGTCGAGATAGCGTTCGATCGTGTTGGCAGACGGCCGGTCCGCGTCGAGCATCCGGAACACGACCCCCGAAGGCACGCCTTCCGAGCGGGCCACCTGCTGTGCGGTGTTCAGCCCGCCGTCATAGGTGACGACGCCCTGCCCGGTTTCTTTCACGATGGCCATGAGCTGGCGCAGCAGCGGGCGGTCCGTCTGCAACGCGCTGTCGGGCTGGTCCATCACCGCGACGGTTTCCGGCATCCGCGACAAGTAGCGGTTGAGCGATACTTCCAGGTCCTGCGGCGTCGCGCCCTGGGGCAGGCCGCCGGCCAGCAGGATCACCTCGAACCCCGCGGCACGATAGTCACGCATCGCCTTGTCGGCATCGGGGCGCGAGGCATCGACGGCGAAACTGACCGGGAAAGAGAACGTCGTCAGCGCCGCGCGGTCCATACCGTCGTCGCCCGCGTCGATCAGGATCACCGAGAACAGCGGCTTGTTCCCCTCGTTGGTGAAGGGCACCGCGTATCGCGCCAGCGCGCCCAGTTGGGCGCTATCGGGCGCGGCGGCGGCTTCTTCCTGCGCCGCGGGCGCATCGCCGACG
>JBAVQZ010000521.1:0-4458 GCA_049694515.1 Paracoccaceae bacterium
ACCGTCAGCCAGGCCGCCCTGGACCGGGCGCAGCGCGCGGCACGCGCCGCCGACGCCGAGATCGAGACTGCACAGGCCGCGATTGCCATGCGCGAGGCCGAGCTTTCCAATGCCCGCGCCCGCCTCATCGGCTTCGACGACCAGGGACTCGCGGCGGCGATCGACTCCGGCAACAGTGACGAGATTCCGCTTCGCGCCCCCGCGACGGGCCGGATTCTTCAGGTGATGCAGCAAAGCGAGACAACCCTGCCCGTGGGGACGCCGATCATGGAAATCGGCAATGTCGAGACCGACCTCGAAGTGGTGGTGGACCTGTTGTCCTCGGACGCGGTGCAGGTGCATTCCGGCGATCGGGTGGAGATCGACGATTGGGGCGGGCCCCGGCCGCTGGATGGCGTGGTGGAACGGGTGGACCCCTACGGCGTCACCAAGTTCTCGGCGCTGGGGGTAGAGGAACAGAGGGTCAACACGCTTATCCGCTTCACCGGCCCGGCGGAGGAGCGCGAGAACCTCGGCCACGGTTTCCGGGTGGAGGCGCGGATCGTGGTCTGGGAAGACGAAGACGCCATCATCGCCCCGTCAAGCGCGCTGTTCCGCGACGGCGCGGACTGGGCGGTATTCCGGGTCGAGGACGGCACGGCCCGACTCGTGACAGTGCGGATTGGTCACGACAACGGCACCCAGGCCGAAGTGCTGGACGGGCTGTCCCCCGGCGACCGGATAATCCTCTACCCGTCCGCCGGTCTGGCAGACGGCGCGAAGGTCGCGCGACGACAGGTCAACTGACCCACGCCGCCGCATCCCGGCTTGCCATGACCGGCGGGAATGGCGCCCTGGCTGGCCGAGACCGGATCGCCGTCGCCTCACAGCCCCATCCGGCGTTTTCAACCGGCATTTCCGTCCCTTTCCGGGCACGTTCCGCAGGAAAGATCCGCCGCCGAACGGCTCAGACGGACGAGATCCTGAGAAGCCGCGCCAATTCGCCGATCACGCCGCGCCGGAACACCAGAACGCAGGCGATGAACGTGCCGCCGATGACGACCTGCACCCAAGACCCGATGCCGGCCAGGAAATGCTGGAGGGTGACGACGATGAAGGCGCCGGCGACGGGCCCGAAGATCGTGCCCATGCCGCCCAGCAGGGTCATCAGAATGACCTCGCCGGACATCTGCCAATGGGCGTCGGTCAGCGATGCGAACTGGAACACGACGGCCTTCGTCGCGCCGCCGAGGCCCGCAAGCGATGCTGAAAGCACGAACGCCATAAGCTTGAAGCGATCGACGTTGTAGCCCAGCGAAAGCGCCCGCGGTTCGTTCTCGCGTATCGCCTGCAGCACCTGCCCGAAGGGCGAGTGGATGATCCGATAGACCAGCAGGAAGCCGACAAGGAAGATCGCGGCAACGAAATAGTACATCGCCATCGTCTGCCCGAGATCTATGAACCCGAACAGGTAACCGCGCGGAATACCCTGCAACCCGTTTTCGCCGCCGGTGAAGGGCAGTTGCAACGCAAGGAAATAGACGATCTGGGCAAGTGCCAGGGTGATCATGGCGAAATAGATGCCCTGGCGCCGGATGGCCAGCGAGCCGACGACATAGCCAAGGGCCGCCGCGAAAAGGGCCCCGGTCAGGATGCCGACCAGGGGCGGAAAGCCCCAGACCTTGATGACATGGCCCGCGATATAGGCCGCCCCGCCGAAGAAAGCCGCGTGACCGAAGGACAGAAGGCCGGTGAAACCGATCAGCAGATTGAAGGCGCAGGCGAACAGCGCGAAGCACAGAAGCTGCATCACGAAGACGGGATAGAGAAAGGCCGGCGCGGCCAGCACGAACCCAACGAGCGCCACCCACAGCAGGATCTGCGCCGCGCGCGTGCGCGCCGTCCCCTTGAGGGTCTCGGGCTCTTCGAATTCACCGATGTCGGTTGATACGTTGGTCACCATGCTCGCCTCACCCTTGCCGTCCGAACAGGCCTTTCGGCCGCACCAGCAAAACGATCACCATCAGAAAGAAGATGACCGTGTTGGCCGCCGGCGCATAGAAGACCTTGGTCACGCCTTCGATCAGGCCAAGCGAAAAGCCCGTCAGCACCGCCCCCATGATCGAGCCCATGCCGCCGATCACGACCACCGCGAAGATCGTGATGATCAGGTCCGCGCCCATCAGTGGACTGACCGAGTAGATCGGCGCCGCCAGCACACCGGCAAGACCGGCCAGGCCGGTGCCGAACCCGAAGGTCAGGGTCACCATCAGCGGCACGTTGATGCCGAAGGCCTTGACCAGCTCGGGGTTCTCGGTTCCGGCCCGAAGCATGGCGCCGATCCGGGTCTGTTCGATGATGAACCAGACTGCCAGGCAGACCACGATCGAGAAGACGATCACGAAAAGACGGTATTTCGGGAACATCATGAAGCCGAGGTTCACCACGCCGCGCAACGATTCCGGCTGGCCGGGATAGGGCGTGCCCGATGCGCTGAAGAAATTGATGAACAGGCCCTGCAGAACCAGCGTGATGCCGAAGGTCAACAGCAGGCTGTAGATCGGGTCCAGCTTGTAAAGCCAGCGCATCAGGAAGCGCTCGATCAGAATCCCGAAGCCCGCGACAAGCAGCGGCACGATGACAAGCGCCGGCCAGAAGCCGATATGCAGCCCGTCCATCCCGATCCAGACCCCGAAATAGGAATAGAGGATCAGCGCCAGGAAGGCGCCGGTCATGTAAAGCGCGCCGTGGGCGAAGTTGACCACGTTCAACAGGCCGAAGATGATGGCAAGGCCCAGGCTCAACATGGCGTAGAACACGCCGTTGTTGAGGCCCAGCATGCCTTGCGCCAGTATCAGCTGGATCATCGGGTCCATGTTTCCTCCCACCCGCTCATCTGCGGTTCCTCCGTCCGGGCGCGCCGCTGCATGCTCACACGCTCAGGTAATGGTTCAGCCGGTCCATGCTGGTGTCGACATCCGCCGCCTCGATCCGGTCGATAACCCGGCCATGCTCGATGACGTAGTGCCGGTCCGCCAATGGAGCGGCGAACCGGAAATTCTGTTCCACCAACACGATGGTATAGCCCTTTTCCTTCAGGCTCCGGATGACCGTGCCCAGCGTCTTGACGATCACCGGCGCCAGCCCTTCCGTGATCTCGTCGAGCAACAGAAGGCGCGCTCCGGTGCGAAGGATTCGCGCGATGGCCAGCATCTGCTGCTCACCGCCCGACAGGCGCGTGCCCATGCGCTTGCGCACGTCCCGCAGGTTCGGGAACATGTCGAATATCTCGTCAAGGCTCATCCCGTCCTTGCCGACGATGGGCGGAAGCATCAGGTTCTCTTCCACCGTCAGGCTGGCGAAGATGCCCCTTTCTTCCGGGCAATAGCCGATATGCCCCCGCGGCGCGATGCGATGGGGCGGCATGGCGATATATTCCTCGCCGTTGATCCGGATCGAGCCGGTGCGCCGGTCGACCATGCCCATGATGGCGCGCAAGGTGGTGGTCCGGCCGGCCCCGTTGCGTCCGAGAAGCGTGATGAGCTGACCCTCGCCGAGCTCGAGGTCGATACCGTGCAGGACATGCGACTCGCCGTACCAGGCGTGCAGATCCGTGATGCGGAGAAGCGGTTCCCGGGTGCTCTGCGCCTGCTGCGCGTCTGCGGCCATCATGCCTCCACCTCCTCGGGGGTGGTGCCCATGTAGGCCTCCATGACGGCCGGGTTCTTCGAGACCTGTTCATATGGCCCCTCGGCCAGAACCTCGCCGCGGCTCAGCACGGTGATGGTGTCGGCCAGTTCGGCCACCACGCCCAGGTTGTGCTCGACCATGACGATGGTGCGTCCGGCCGAGACGGTCTTGATCAGTTCGGTGACGGCGCCGACATCCTCGGCGCCCATGCCCTGGGTGGGTTCGTCCAGCAGCATCAGCTCGGGCTCCAGCCCCAGTGTGGTCGCGATCTCCAGCGCCCGCTTGCGCCCGTAGGGCAGTTCGACCGCGCGCAGATGCGCGAAGCTTTCCAGGCCGACCTGGCCCAGCCGCTCCATCGCCTCGTTCTCGAGTTGATCCAGCACCCGCTTGGAGCGCCAGAAATGATAGCTGACCCCCAGATGCCGCTGCAGCGCGAGCCGCACGTTCTCCAGCGCCGTGAGATGCGGGAACACGGCAGAGATCTGGAACGAGCGGACGATGCCGTGATTGGCGATCTCGGCCGGTTTCCAGTTGGTGATATCCGTGCCCTTGAAAAGGATCTTGCCGGATGTCGGGGCAATGAACTTGGTCAACAGGTTGAAGACCGTCGTCTTGCCCGCACCGTTGGGTCCGATGATGGCGTGGATCGACCCGCGCTCGATACGCAGATTGACGTCCTTGACGGCCAGAAAGCCGCCAAAGCTCACCTTGAGGTTCCGCGCTTCAAGGATGATGTCGCTCATTTTCCCGTCCAGGAATTGCGGCCGGATCTGCGGCCAGGATAGCAAA
>JBAVQZ010000522.1:0-3799 GCA_049694515.1 Paracoccaceae bacterium
GCCTGGATCTGCTCGATCTCCACCTCCTCGGGGAAGCCGCCCGCATAGCGCGCGCCGCGCGCATCGGTGGACAGCTTCACCCGCCAGCCGCGCGCCAGCATCGCTTCGGCCAACGCCTGTGCGGGAAACATGTGCCCGCCGGTTCCGCCGGCCGCGATGACCAGAAGGGGGGCGGCCGCGCTCATCTAGCGTCCTTTCCGCCGCAACAGGTCGCCGATCTCGCCCTGCGGGCGGGTCCGGGTCAGCGCCAGCAGCATCCCGATGGCGATGCCGCCCGCGATCAGCGACGAGCCGCCATAGCTGACGAAGGGCAGCGTCATCCCCTTTGCGGGCAGCAGGCGCACGGCCACGGCCATGTTGATCAGCGCCTGCACCCCGAAGACGCAGGCCAGCCCGGTGCCTGCCAGCCGGGTGAACGGGTCACGTTCCTTCATCAGGCGGAACAGCGAGCGGGTGACGATGACCGCGTAAAGGGCGATGACTGCCAGGACCAGAAGCAGGCCGTATTCCTCGGCCGCGACGGCAATGATGAAATCGGTATGCGCGTCGGGCAGCGACTGCTTGACCTGCCCCTCCCCCACGCCGACGCCGAAGAACCCGCCCTCGCGGATCGCGTCGGTGGCATAGCCGATCTGGGTCAGCGGGTCGATCTCGGGCGACAGGAAGCCGTCGATGCGGCGGGCGAAATGCTCGGAATTCTGATAGGCCACGGTGCCGCCAAGCACCGTCAGCCCCGCCATGCCGACCATCAGCAATACCGGCGCCCCGGCCACGAAATACATCACGCCCCAGGCAAAGAGCGTCAGCGCCGCCTGTCCGAAGTCCGGCTGCATCGCCAGGAACGCGACGATCACCATTGCGATCGCGAAAGAGAATGTGCGCCCCGGCGGCCCGCCCAGTTCCTGGCTGGCGGCCATCAGCCAGGCGGCGAGGATGATGAAACCGGGCTTGAGGAATTCCGATGGCTGGATCGAGCCGAAGCCGAGAGAATACCAGCGCACCGCCCCCTTGCCGAAATCGGTGCCCAGCACCGGCAGCAGCGCCAGCGCGGCGAACGCCGCGAAAAAGCCCAGCACGCCCAGCCGGCGCACCAGATCGGGCGACATCATCGAGGTCACGAACATCGCGGCCAGCGCCAGTCCGCCGAACAGCGCCTGCCGCTCGACGTAATAGAAAGGCGGCAGACCGTTGCGCGCGGCAAGCGGCGGCGAGGCCGCCAGCCCCAGCAACAGCCCGATGCCGAAAAGCAGCAGGATGCAGGACAGCGTCCACTTGTCCACCGTCCGCCACCACCGGGGGAGGACCGGATCACCCGCGCGAATGGGCGCGGTGCCATACACCATTTCCGTCATAGAATACCGCCTCGACTGCCTCAGATCGCCCGTTTGCCGGGTCTGTCGAACAGTGTAGCGCGGATGCGCGTTTTACGCCAGCGAGAAGCGGCCCGCCGTATGAGATCGTCCCGCCCGGCGGCCGCTGCGCGTCGGACCCGCATGCGACACTGTGCCGGCAAAGGTCCGCTCGCCTGATCTCGGTGGCAGGGCTGGTGGCGCCCTGCCCCGTGCTCCCTTCAGATCACCACGACGTCCAGCGGCGGAAAGCCGTTGAAGCCGACCGAGGAGTAGGTCGAGGTATAGGCGCCGCAGTTGCGGATGATGAACCGGTCGCCGGCCTTCAGCCCCACCGGAAGCTGCACCGGGCGCTTTTCGTAAAGCACGTCGGCGCTGTCGCAGGACGGGCCGGCCAGGATGCAGGCACCGGTTTCCTCGTGATCGCGGTCGGTGGTGAACTGATAGCGGATCGCCTCGTCCATCGTCTCGGCCAGACCCGAGAACTTGCCGATGTCGAGATAGACCCAGCGATGCGTGTCGCTGTCGGACTTGCGCGACACCAGCAGCACCTCGGCGGCAATCATGCCGGCCTCGGCCACCAGGCCGCGGCCGGGCTCGGCCATCACACGGGCCACGTCGCCGAAACGGGCGCGCACCAACTCCATCACGCGGGCGGCGTATTTGGTCGGATGCTCGATCTCTTCGCCGTAAAAGGCCGGGAAGCCGCCGCCGATGTTCAGCAGGTCCAGCTCAAAGCCTTCGGCCAGCGCGCTGTGCCAGATCTCGGCCACCTGTTCGAGCGTGGTGGTCCACATCTCGGCCCGGCGCGTCTGCGATCCGACATGGAACGAAAAGCCCACGGGTTTCAGCCCCAGCCGCGCGGCCAGCGCCAGCAGGTCCAGCGCCTTGTCGCGGGCGCAGCCGAACTTGCGCGACAGGGGCCAGTCGGCCTCGGACGCATCGACGATCAGGCGGATATAGACCTGCGCGCCGGGGGCGTGCTCGGCGATCTTCTCAAGCTCCTCCTCGGCGTCGGCGGCGAACAGGTCGATCCCCGCATGCGCAGCGAAAGCGATGTCGGAGGCGCGCTTGACGGTGTTGCCGAAGGAAATCTCCTCGGGCGCGGCGCCCAGGCTCAGGCACAGCTCGATCTCGCCGCGCGAGGCGGCATCGAAATGCGACCCCAGGTTCACCAGGGTCTCGACGATTTCGCGCGCCGGGTTCGCCTTGACGGCATAATGGATGGCGGCGCCGCCCAGGCCGGCCTTCAGCGCATGATACTGGCTGGCCACCGCATCGGTGTCGAGCACCAGGGTCGGGCGGTCGAACGTGGTCGAGCGGATAAAGTTCTCGATGCGGGAAACGGGTGCGACGGCGGCGCGGCCGACAAAGTCGGTGATCGTAGCGTTCATGGTCATCTCCAATAGACCCGGCCATCAATATGACCGCTCACTTCCAAGGGAGACGTTACCGTCGCTACGTAAACGCGGGGCTTTCGAGGGCCCGGCCAGAGGCGCGTGCGTTGGCGTCTTGACGCTGCAATTAGGGTCGGGCCCGAGTCGTTGCAATAGGCGATTGCCGCGGTGCAAATATTTTCTTCGCCGCGTCCCCGCGCGTTGCAATTTCGCCGCAGAACGGCGGGCAGATTTCTGTTACGCTGCAACGCGGAAACAGATGGAGGACGCGATGAAGGTGGGGATCGTCGGGGCCGGCATGGTGGGCAGCGCGGCGGGCTATGCGCTGGCGCTGACCGGCACGGTCAGCCGCGTGGCGCTGGTGGATGTCGATGCCGCCCTGGCCGAGGCGCAGGCCGAGGACATCTCGCACGCGGTGCCCTTCGCCTCCTCGACCGTGGTCGAGGCCGGGGATTACGCGGCGCTGAAGGGCGCGTCGGTGGTGATCCTGGCCGCCGGGGTCGGCCAGAAGCCGGGCGAGTCGCGGCTGGAACTGCTGGGGCGCAACGCCAGGGTCTTCGCGCAGGTGACCGGAAAGGTGCGCGACCACGCGCCGGACGCGATCCTGCTGGTGGCCTCCAACCCGGTGGATATCATGACGCAGATCACCACCCGGCTGACCGGGTTGCCGGCGACGCGCGTCATCGGCTCGGGCACGATCCTGGACACCGCGCGGTTCCGCAGCCTGCTGGGCCGGCACCTCGGCATCTCGCCGCGCTCGGTCCATGCCTATGTGCTGGGCGAACATGGCGACAGCGAGGTGCTGGCCTGGTCGAACGCACGGGCGGGCTCGGTCCCGCTGGGGTCTTTCGCGGCGCAGCTCGGCGCGCCGATCACCGGGAACGTGCGCGCCGAGATCGACGAAGGCGTGCGCCGCGCGGCCTATCGCATCATCAAAGTCAAGGGGTCCACCTATTACGGGATCGGCGCGGGGCTGGCGCGCATCGTGCGGGCCATCGCCCAGGACGAGCAGGCGGTGCTGTCGGTCTCGATCGTGACGGGCGAGGTGATGGG
>JBAVQZ010000523.1:0-1558 GCA_049694515.1 Paracoccaceae bacterium
GCGCATCGACCAGCGCGCCCAGCGAGCCCGGCTCAAGCGTCGAAATCGGACCGTCGCGGGCGACCATCTCGGGCACGTCCAGCGGGCGCGGGCGATACAGGCGGTCAAGTGCATCGGCGCTTGGCGCGCTCATCCCCGAATTTTCCGCAACATCCATGCTGTCGGCGCCCACCAGCGGATCGACATCGGCGACGACGCCCGGGGCCTCGTCCACCGGGGCCAATTGAACGCGCTGGATTTGCTGCAACACGGTCCAGCCACCGAATCCCAGCGCCCCGATCAATGCCACCAGCACCAGAATCGAACCGACGGCGCCCGGCTCGATCCTCGAGAACAGGGCCTCGCCACGCGGAACGAAGGTGGCGTTTGGGTCGGCCAGCGGATCGCCCTTCGCTTCGGACTTTCGCTGGCTGCGCGTGGCACCGGGCTTCGGCGCCGACGCTGCGGCATGCATCCCGTGAACGGTGGAGAAATTGCCCTCGCGGCAGAAGGCGTCATAGGCCCATTCCGGGTCCAGCCCCAGATAACGGGCATAAGAGCGCACGTACCCGGCCACGAAACCCGGTGTTTCAAAGGCGGTGGGGTCGGCATGCTCGATCGCGGCGATATAGGTCGCCTTGATCTTCAGTTCGCGCTGCACATCGAGAAGCGATTTGCCAAGCGTCGCACGCTCGCCGCGCATGATGTCGCCGAGACGCAATTCGAACGCGTCGAACCCTTTCGGTTCCTGATGCTTACCAGCCGCGATCGGCGGCTGCTTGCGCCCGATCATCTGCCCGTGCCCCGTGCCTGTTCCGTTCTGTCCCCGTCAGATCCGCGATTCTCTGATCATCACGGACCCGTTACAGTATCATTAACACAGCACAACTGCCTTTGCACCTGCAGAACAAGTCAGGCGGAAAGCTCGGCACGATTCAGCGCACAATGCGACCACAGCGAATCCATCGCCTTGACGAGCCGGTCCATCTCGTCCGGGCCGTGCACGGGCGACGGCGTGAACCGCAGCCGCTCGGTGCCGCGCGGGACCGTCGGGAAGTTGATCGGCTGGACATAAATGCCGTGATCTTCCAACAGCATGTCCGACAGTTTCTTGGTGTGGACCGGGTCGCCGACGATGACGGGAACGATATGGCTGCCGTGGTCGATGATCGGCAGGCCCATGCCTTTCAGCCGCATCTTGAGGATGCGCGCCTGAAGTTGCTGCCGGTCGCGCAGTTCCTGGTCGGTCTTCAGATGCCGGACCGAGGCCGCCGCCCCCGCCGCGACCGCCGGCGGCAGCGACGTGGTGAAGATGAAGCCCGGAGCGTAAGACCTTATCGCGTCGCACATTTTATAAGAGGCCGCGATATAGCCACCCATCACGCCATATGCCTTGGCGAGCGTCCCGTTGATGATGTCGATGCGATGCATCAGACCCTCGCGCTCGGCCACCCCGGCGCCGCGGGGGCCATACATGCCGACCGCATGCACCTCGTCGATATAGGTCAGCGCGCCGAACTCGTCGGCCAGGTCGAGAATCTCCTCGATCGGGCTGAAATCGCCGTCCATCGAATAGATC
>JBAVQZ010000524.1:0-1767 GCA_049694515.1 Paracoccaceae bacterium
CGGAGATCGCCCGCACCGCCGAGGAGATCGGCTGCCTGCTGGCGGTGAGTTTCCACGCCACCACCGACGAGGTGCGCGACAAGCTGGTGCCGATCAACCGCAAATGGAACATCGCCGCGCTGCTGGAGGCGCTGCGCGCCTATCCCAAACTGTCGAACTCCGAACGCATCACCTTCGAATACGTCATGCTGAAGGGCGTGAACGACAGCGACGCGGACGCGCGCCGGCTGGTGAATCTGATCAAGGGCATCCCGGCCAAGATCAACCTGATCCCGTTCAACGAATGGCCCGGCGCGCCCTATGAGCGGTCGGACTGGGAGCGGATCGAAAGCTTCGCCGACATCGTCCACAAGGCCGGCTATGCCAGCCCCATCCGCACGCCGCGGGGCGAAGACATAATGGCCGCCTGCGGGCAGTTGAAATCAGCGACCGAGCGGGCGCGCAAGAGCCGCAAGGAGATCGAGGCGGAGGCCGGGCTTTAACCTGTTGTTCACCCCGTTCGCGGCAGGCTTGCCGGATGGAACAACGCACCATATCCCTGAGGCTTGGCCCCGACCTTCATCGCGCGCTGGACCGGATCGCGCATCACGAGGATCAGACCGTCGGTCAGATCATTCGCGACGCCATCACGCGCGACCTGCGGCGCCGCGAAAAAGCGAAGACGTCCGCAAGGACGGATGAGCGGCTCGTCGCTCCTTTACGGGCGCTCCTCGCCGACGACCTGGCCTATTCCACCGGCTGGACCGATCTGCAGGCGCGTCTCGGGCGCAAGGGATACACGCTCCGCGAAGCGGGCGGCGGCCTTATCTTGTGCCGGCATCCGTCCGGAAATCGCCTGTGCAAGGCCTCGGAACTGGGATATTCCTATTCGGCGCTCATGCGCCGCTTCGACGCGCCTTTCCCCGGCCACCGTCATACCCTGCTGGCACAGCGCGACGATGCGGACGGGCTCAGACGTCCCATTGCGCGATGAAATCCACCGCTTCCTCCGCCGTCTCGACATAGTGAAACAGGTCCAGGTCGCCTTCGGAAATCGTGCCGGCCTCGGCCAGCGCCTGCCAGTTTATGATCCGCTCCCAGAAGGCTTTGCCGAACAGCAGGAAGGGCACAGGTTTCATCCGCTTGGTCTGGATCAGCGTCAGCGCCTCGAACATCTCGTCGAAGGTGCCGAAACCGCCGGGGAACATCGCCACCGCCCGCGCGCGCATCAGGAAATGCATCTTGCGGATGCCGAAATAGTGGAAGTTGAAGCACAGCTCCGGCGTCACGTAACGGTTCGGCATCTGCTCATGCGGCAGCACGATGTTCAGCCCGATGGACTTGCCGCCCGCCTCTGCCGCGCCGCGATTGCCCGCCTCCATCACGCCCGGCCCGCCGCCGGTCACGATAACGTCCTCGCGACACCCCGTCTCGAGACTGCGAAGCGTCATCAGCCGGGCGAATTCTCGCGCCACGTCATAGTATTTCGACAACTCAGCCAGGGCCGGCGTGCGCGCCGTATCCTTGCGCGCTGGTTCGGGAATACGGGAGCCGCCGAACAGAACGACGGTGGTCTCGATCCCCTCGTCCTGCATCCCCAGCTCCGGTTTCAGCAACTCCAGCTGAAGCCTGACGGGGCGCAGCTCGTCCCGGCGCAGGAAATCATCGTCAGCAAAGGCCAGGCGATATGCGTGCGACCGGGTCTGATCCGTGTCCGGAATCGTGCGGACGGCCTCGGCATCCGCCTGCGCGTCGGGGAACATCCGCTTTCGGTCGTCGGTCATCGCG
>JBAVQZ010000525.1:0-5306 GCA_049694515.1 Paracoccaceae bacterium
TGTCGCGGCCGAGCGCGGCCACCGCGTGGTTCTGGCCGAGGCGAGCGACCGTCTGGGCGGCCAGTTCCGGCTGGCCGGGCAACAGCCGCGCCGGGCGCAGATCCTCGATTTGCTTGAGTGGTATCGCCGCCAACTGGAGAAGCTGGGAGTCGATCTGCGACACAACACCTATCTCGACGCGGGCGACATCGCCGCCTTTGGCGCGGATCGGGTGATCCTCGCCACCGGCTCGCTTCCCGCAGGGACCGGGTTCCAGCGGGCGCTGCCGCATCTGCCGAACCTGCCGGGCCTGGATGGCAACGTCTGGTCCGTCGAAGACGTGATGGGCCGCGCCGCCCGGCTGGGCAAGCGGGTGATCGTGCTGGACGAGGGCGGCAACTGGCGCGGCTGCGGCACGGCCTGGAGCCTGGCCGAGGCCGGGCACGACGTCACCATCGTCACACCCGATGCGCTGGTCGGAAAGGAGCTTCAGCGCACCACCGCCGATGTCCCGCTTCGCCGGACGCTGGCGCGTCTTGGCGCGCGGTTCGCCACCGAAACCGCGGTCACGCGTTGGAGCGTGGACGGGGCCTCGACGATCTCGCTTCTGACCGGAGAGAAGGGCCATGTGGAGGCGGACTCGCTGGTGCTCGCGACCGCCAACATGACCGATCCGGACCTGCCCGCCGCGCTGTCCGAACTGGGTGTGGAGGCCGGGCTTGCCGGCGACGGCCACGCGCCACGAAATGCAGCCTTGGCCTTTCACGATGGTCGAAGACTGGCGCTGTCCCTTTGACAAACCGCACCAGGCGACGTGGGTCAGCCGGAATACGGACCGAGGATCACATCCAGATGATCGGCAAGGTAGATCCGCAGCCAGGGCGTGAAAGTCTCGGGCCGTTCGGAGATGCGGTGAAGCAGATCCTCGATTTCGACCCAGACGCAGGCCGTCACTTCCGCCGGGTTCGGGGTAATCGTCAGGGGAACAGTGACCCGGGCCAGATAGATCTCGACGACTTCGTGCTCGACCAGACCGGCGCCAACATCCGCGCGGTATTCAACCTGCCCGCGATGTGTCAGCTCCAGCCCCGTGATGCCCAGTTCTTCCTCAAGCCGCCGGACCGCGCATTCGGCAGGGCTTTCGTTCCAGCGCGGGTGGGTGCAGCATGTATTCGCCCAAAGGCCGGGCGTGTGATACTTCGACAGCGCACGCCGTTGCAGCAGAATGCGGCTGCCCTGCACGACGAAGACAGATACGGCCTTGTGCCGCAGCCCCCTGCGATGCACCTGCAGTTTCTCGACGGGGGTCAGGACGCCGTCCTCCCAAGCCGGGATCATCTCGTTCATCTGCAGACCTCAATCCGGGCCCGGCGCACCACGGCCTTCAGCCCGGCGCCGGGATACGCCATGCGGTAGGTCTGGAAAGGTTTCACAATCATGCAAGCTCCGCCAATAGGTTCAGGGACGCCGGTCGGGTCCGATATCGGCCTCGTTCTCGTCGGGCTGAAACTCGGCAAGGATCGGGCGCGCGCCGTCCGATTCTATCTCCTGCTCGGTCAGCAGCAGCGTGCCGCGCCCGGTCCTTTCACAAATCCGCAAGCGCCCGGCGCCCTGGAACTGAAGCCTCACCGCCAGCCCGCTGACGGGCGCATGGGCCTGCCAGTAGGCGCGATAGAAGCTGCCGAATACGTATCGGTCGGCAGGACTTCCCGCTCGTCAAGCCGAAGCCCGGGCTCCTGCCCTTTCGTGGCGCTGAGCGCGACGGAACGCATGAAAGGAGGCCGATTGATTCGAAGATTCAGATCTTCCGGCAGACCGCGTGCCGGAAAAAGAGTTTCCTGCAGCAGGTACATCAAACGCTCCGTCACACCAATACCAAGTCCGGCCCTGTGTATGGGCTGCAAGGCACGTATTCAAGCGGATAGCCGAACCTAAGTTTGTGTCGCTGCCGGTCTGACGGAGTTCCGCCTGCGCGATGGGACAACGGGCAACCTGAGCAGGGAAACGATGCATGAGGCGCGGGGCGGGCTTCCCGCCCCGCGCGGTGTCAGCCGAAATGCTTCATGGCATTGCGGAAGGCGTTGGAGATGTTGTCCCAGGCTTGGTCAAGGCCCTTTTGCATGTCCTTCCAGGCCGCGTCGCTGGCCGACTGCGCCTCCTGGATCTTGGCCATCGCCTCGTCGCGTTGCTTGCGCATTTCCTCGAGTTGCTTGTCGTATTTCACGCGCGCATCCGCCTCGGCCTCTTTCGCCTGAGCCTGCATTTTCTGAATCTCGGCGTTCCATTCGTCAATGCGGGCCTTCATCTTGTCGATATACTCGTTGCGATCGGTCATCGTGTCGTCCTCCTCGTTGCGTCAACCTCTACGTTGGGGCTCCGCCGCCTGAATGCAACCGCGAAGCGGCGGCCGCCAATCTGCAAATACCTGTTATATTTATAATATTTACAACTGCCTCGCCCGCCTCCAGCGGCACCTTCAAGCCGGTTCTTGTGCAAGAAGCCGTCACAAGACTAGCACGATCCGGGGATTGCCGACAGGACAGCAGCGCGTCCTCCCGCATGCGGCGCGCTGGCCGAGGGGCGCGGCGTCGTGCTATTCGATCTGAAGGAGTGGCAATTGCCTGCCGGGACAGCCCGCTTCGCACGCCACCGGAAATTCAACAGTCTGGAGGTTGTCGCAATGCAGGACACCATCGCAGTACGGGCCCGGATCACCGGCCGGGTGCAGGGCGTGTTCTTTCGCGCCTGGACACAGCAGGAAGCCGAACGGCACGGCCTGGCGGGTTGGGTGCGGAACGAGCCCGACGGATCCGTGGCCGCCCTGCTGGTGGGCGGCGCGCCGGATGTTTCGAAAATGGTCGAGGCCCTCTGGCAGGGGCCGCCCGGCGCCGCCGTCACCAAGGTCGAAGCGGAAGAAACGACACCGGCAGAGCCGCATTCGGCATTCCGGATCACGGGCTGAGCCGCAACCGGAAACCAGCCAATTCGAACCGCCCGGCCGGGGGCCGCGATCTCCGGCCAATCGCCAGCCGGCGACGCGCCGGCGGAACCTCGGCGACGGCGCCGCGTTTTCCTGCTGACCAGGAAAGGAGAACGCAAGCCAATGAAAGATCAAACCAATATCACGCCCCTTGTCGAAAGCGACGAAGCCGACCAGGCCGGTCTCGACCTCGGAAAGGCGCAGGGCGATGCCCTGACCCGCACCCTTGAGCACATGACCGGAACCATCGCGCATGACGGCCGTGAGATCGCTGTCGGAGAATATCTCGTGGCCTACGCGGTGGAAGAGGCGGAGGGCATGTATATGCCGAAGGATGGCAAGCTGGAATGGGTATATCCAACGGACGAGAACGCGCATATCGAAGTCGCCGTTCGGGATCCGGCCGACGGCAGGCTGATTCCGGGACTCGAGGTCGACGCGACCCTGATCGGGCCGGACGGAGGCGATCTGGGCACCCACCGCCTGCCTCTGCTCTGGCATCCATATCTCTACCACTATGGCCGCAACTGGACGGTTCCCGGTGACGGTCACTACAAGCTGCGGGTGCGTTTCGCGCCGCCACAGTTCCCGCGCCACGACAAGACAAACGGGCATCGCTTCGTCGCGGGCTGCGACGTGACCTTCGACAACGTCGCAATCAAGACCGGACAGGATTGAACCGCGATCGCATCCGCAGGAAAAATGAGACTTCGACAATCGGCGGCGCCCAAGTCACTCCCGCCGCCGACCGAATGAAAGGACCGGACGCGCATGGCAGACGCCGCTGGTATCAGCAAACGTCGGACCATCCTGATGGCGGGGTTCATCGGCAATGTGGTCGAGTGGTACGATTTCGCCCTTTACGGCTATATGGCCGGGATCATCTCCAGCCTCTTCTTTCCCAGCGACAGCCGCGTCGCCTCGCTTCTGGCGACATATGGCGTGTTCGCCGCGGGATTCGTGATGCGTCCGATCGGATCGGCCTTGTTCGGATGGCTTGGTGACACGATCGGACGCAGCACGATCATGTTGATCTCCGTCGCCACCATGGCCGGACCCACGGTCGCCCTGGGCCTGCTGCCGACACATGCAAGCATCGGAATCTGGGCGCCGATCCTTCTGGTGTTCATCCGGCTTGTGCAGGGCCTGTCAGTGGGCGGCGAATTCTCCAGCTCGGTCACCTATCTTGTGGAAACGGCCGAGCCCGGACGGCGCGGCCTTGCGGGCGCCTGGGCCAACGTGGGCAGCCTTGCCGGGATGCTGCTGGGTTCGGGGCTGGCGGCGCTGGTGACGACGGTGATGGACCACGCCGCCCTGACGGCCTGGGGCTGGCGCGTGCCGTTCCTGCTGGGTGGCGTGCTGGGGTTGGTGGCCGTGCAGCTGCGGCGCGACCTGCCGAAATCGCCGCATTTCCAGAAACACGACGACGAGCGCCCGGACCGCGCGCCGTTCCGGATGGTGCTGACGCGAAACCGGGACGAGGCGCTTCAGGGGATCCTCTTCGCCTCCTGCTACGGTTCGTTCTTCTATCTCACACTGGTCTATCTGCCGAACTGGCTGAGCGAACATGCTGGCACGGCGCTGTCAGCGGCGATGCGCGCCAACACGGCGGCCACGCTATTCATCATCCCGGCGATCTTCGCCGCCGCCTGGGCCGGCGACCAGCTGATGCGGCGAACGCATCTCATCGCCGTGGCCCTTCTCGTTGCCGCGTTCATTGCGATCCCGCTGTTCCACGTCATGGCTCAAGGCGGGTTTTGGATACAGGTCGCGGGACAATTCCTGCTGGCGCTCTGCCTTGCGGTACCGCTGGGCGCCGCACCCGCAATGTTTTCCGAGCTGTTCCCGGCCGAGGACCGGCTGACGGGGTACTCGGTGGCCTACAACCTCGGCCTCGGCGTGGTGGGCGGCGCCACACCACTGATCGCGACCTGGCTGATCGAGGTCTCAGGCTCTCCGACTGTCATCGGTGCGATGCTCGCCGTCGTCGTCCTGACCGGCGCCGCCGCTCTTTTCTGGATGACCGACCGCAGCCGCGAGCCGTTGCGCTGACGCCAGGACCCGCCAGACCGGCACATGAGCTTGATTATCTGCCGGAACTCCGATCACCCTTGTGCGGCAATGCAAGGGCCGGCGGCGGCTTGCCTTCCGGCGGGAAAGAAGATGGGACGAGATATGGACAATGCTGAAAAGCACGCGCCCGGCTCCGCCGTGGAGGAGGAGGCCGAGGAACAGTCGGTCGAGGAGGCCTCGAAACTTTCCTCGCGCCTGATCTACGAGGTGATCCGCCGCGAAGGCGAGGAAGAGCTTTCGCGCCCGCTGATGTCGCTTCTCTGGTCAGGCGTGG
>JBAVQZ010000526.1:0-3048 GCA_049694515.1 Paracoccaceae bacterium
CCGCCGGGCCGAGGCGAAACCGAAACCCGAGCCGGTCGAGAAGCCGACGCCGACCCCGGCCAATACCGCGACCGCAAGCTCGGCACGTAAGCAGATCATTCCGGCCGGCCAGCCGCTGCCGCCGCAACCGTCGGCCAACGAGATCAGCCCCGAGGCGCTGGCCTCGGTCCGCGAGATCGAGAAGAAGGCCAAGCGGCTGACGCTGATGGAACTGACCGAGCGGACCTGCAAATGGCCCGTGGGCGATCCCGCGACCGATGATTTCTGGTTCTGCGGCCTGACAGTGCAACCCGGAAAACCCTATTGCGAGGCGCATGTCGGCGTGGCGTTCCAGCCGATGAGCTCGCGCCGCGACCGCAAACGGTAACGCCGGGCGCGGGTCCTCGCTCCCTGGAATACGTAAGAACGGCGCGCTACCTCGTGGTGGACAGCCCGCGCGAAGGAGTTTCCGCCCCGTGTCTCCGATCATTTCCATCCAGGGACTTTCCAAGTCCTACGCGTCCGGCACGGTCGCGCTCGAGGATCTGTCGCTCGACATCGCGCGGGGCGAGATACTCGCCCTGCTCGGCCCGAACGGCGCGGGCAAGACGACGCTGATCTCGGCCATCTGCGGCCTTGTCACGCCCAGCAGCGGCAGCGTCACCGTGGGCGGGCACGATATCATCCGCGACTATCGCGCCGCGCGCAGCCTGATCGGCCTAGTGCCGCAGGAAATCACGCTGGAGCCGTTCGAGACCGTGATGAACACCGTGCGCTTTTCGCGCGGGCTGTTCGGCAAACCGCGCGACGACGCTTATCTGGAAAAGGTTCTGCGCTCGTTGACGCTCTGGGACAAGCGCAACAGCCGCAACATGGAGCTTTCCGGCGGCATGAAGCGCCGCGTGCTGATCGCCAAGGCCCTGTCGCACGCCCCCCGCGTGCTGTTCCTGGACGAACCCACCGCCGGGGTGGACGTGAACCTCCGGCGCGAGATGTGGGACCTGGTCAAGCAACTCCGCGACGACGGCGTGACCATCATCCTGACCACCCATTACATCGAGGAGGCCGAGGAGATGGCCGACCGGATCGGGGTCATCAACAAGGGCCGCCTGTTGCTGATCGAGGAGAAATCCCGCCTGATGAAGCAGCTGGGCCGCAAGCATCTGCGGCTTGAATTGCAAGAACCGGTCACTACCGTCCCCGAGAGCCTCGCGCGCTATCACCTGACCATGGCCGAGGAGGGGCGGGTGCTGATCTACGACTACGACACCCAGGCCGAGCGGACGGGCATCACCCGGATGATCGCCGACCTGGCGGCCGCCGGCATCTCGGTGCGCGATCTGGACAGCACGCAAAGCTCGCTGGAGGAGGTGTTCCTGACGCTGGTCGGGGAGAAGCAGGCATGAACTGGCGCTCGGTCCTGGCCATCTACAATTTCGAGATGGCGCGAACCTTCCGCACGCTGGCGCAGTCGATCCTGTCGCCGGTGATCTCGACCGTGCTCTATTTCGTGGTATTCGGCTCGGCCATCGGCAGCCGTATCGATTCGGTCGAGGGGATCGGATACGGCGCGTTCATCGTGCCGGGGCTGATAATGCTGACGCTGTTGCAGCAATCGGTCTCCAACGCTTCTTTCGGGATCTATTTTCCGAAATTCATCGGCACGATCTATGAACTTCTCTCGGCCCCGATGTCGTTCATCGAGGTGGTGGCGGGCTATGTCGGCGCGGCGGCTACGAAAGCGGTGATGATCGCTCTGATCATCCTTGCAACCGCATCGCTCTTCGTCGATCTGCATATCGCGCACCCGTTCTGGATGGTGGCCTTCCTGCTGCTGACGGCGCTGTCTTTTTCGCTTCTGGGGTTCATCATCGGGATCTGGGCGAAGAATTTCGAGCAGCTTCAGCTTGTCCCGCTGCTGGTGATCACGCCGCTGGTGTTCCTCGGCGGCGCGTTCTATTCGGCCTCGATGCTGCCGCCCTTCTGGCAAACGGTCACGCGGTTCAACCCGGTGCTCTACCTCGTCTCGGGCTTCCGCTGGTCGTTCTTCGACATCGCCGACGTGCCGGTGGCAATGTCGCTGGCCGCCGTCAGCCTGTTTCTGGCGCTGTGCCTGGGCGTGGTGTGGTGGATCTTCAGCACCGGCTGGCGCATCAGGGAGTGACCGCAGGCGTGCCTATTTGCCCAGAAGGTTCAACAAGCCCTTCGCCGCCTCGTCTTTCAGCTTGCGCTTGGCGGCGTCCTCCAGGCTTTCGTCCGCCTCGGGCGTGACGCCCAGCTGATCGGCGATCTTGCCCTGCACCTGCGCCTTCGCCTTCTCCTCCAGCGCCTTCTTCTTCTCGTCGAGTTTGAACTGGTCCTTCGCGACCGCTTCCATGTCCAGGCTGAAATGCGGATCGGCCCATGTCCCGGTGATCTTCAGCGGCACCTTGAACCCGCCCTTGCCCTCGGCCCCTTGAAACGCCACCGGCAAGATCCGGTAATCCAGCTTCTGCTTGCCAAGCAACACCCTGCCCTTGCCGCCCGCCGTCAGAAGCGGCGCGACGAAGGCCAGGTCGTCATTGCTGAGTACACCGTCCTTGATGGTGAACTGGCCTGCGATGCTGTCGAAGATCGTCTTGGCGCCCTTGCCCACATAGGTGGTGTCCAGCGTGCGGAGCATCCCCACCAGGTCGAGCCCCTGCAATTCCCCCTTGCCCAGCGCCACGGCGCCCGAGCCCGACAGGCTGTTCATGATCGCGTCCACCGAGTTGCCCGATCCCAGGAATTTCACATGCATGTCGGCACTGCCGATCAGCCGCTCATAGCCCGCCAGATCGCCCAACGCCTTTTGAAGCGCCATGCCGGCCACCGTCAGATCGCCGCCGACCGACAGCCCGCCGCGCCCGTTGAGCACCACGTTGCCGGTCACCACCCCATCATAGGCGCGGACCTCGCGCAGGTCGATCACCAGCCGGCGATCGCTGAGCGTCGCCAGGATACGGGTGCGGCCCAGCTGGGTATCGCCCAGGTTCACACTGTCCGCCGTGACCGCGACCTCGGCGTCCAGCGCGCCCAGCGGGCCGGCGT
>JBAVQZ010000527.1:0-6991 GCA_049694515.1 Paracoccaceae bacterium
ACTGTCAGGCGGGCAGCGCAGCCGCGCGGCGCTGGCACGGGTGCTTGTCGGCGCGCGGCCCGTCGTGCTGCTTGACGAGCCCTTCGCCGCGCTCGGCCCCGCCCTGAAGGCCGAGATGCTGGACCTCGTCCGCGACGTGGTCGATGAGATCGGAGCGACCCTGCTTATGGTCAGTCACGACCCACGGGATGCCCGCACCGTTGCCGGGCAGACGATGCTGGTTGTGGACGGGAAAGTCTCTCCACCGCGCGACACCGAAGAGCTTCTCGATGACCCGCCGCCTGCGCTGCGTGCCTATCTGGGATGACGTGCGCCGAATGAAAAGACGCGCCCGTTTGTTTCGGGGCGCGCCTTGAGGATCGCTCGTGAACCGGGATCAGGTGCTCTTTTTCTTGCCCTTTACCGGTGCCCAGATCCGCTTGTTGGTCAGGTACAGAAGCACCGTCAGGATGATCAGGAAACCGACGCCGACAAAGCCCGCGTGCTTGCGCGCCATCAGCTTGGGCTCGGCCGTCCACATCAGGAAGGCAGCGACGTCCTCGGCCTCGTGCTCCAGCGTGTTGGGGCTGCCGTCGGCATAATCGACGTCTTCGCCCATCAGCGGCGGCGGCATCTTGATCCAGCCGGTCGAGAAGGCGTGGTTCTCATAGAAGGTCGATCCCGCCTCGGTCTTGGTCTCGCCGGTGTAGCCGGTGAGGATCGCGACGATATGCTCGGGCCCGCCAATGCCGTTGACCAACTGGCTGATGCCGGTGCCATACGGGCCGTGGAACCCGGCACGGGCCTTGGCCATCAGGCTGAGATCCGGCGCGCCCTCGAACCCCGACGGCGGGAAGTGGTCAGCGGGCTTCGCCGGCCGCGTGTCGTCGATTGACGGATCGAAGACGGTCAGGTTCGCGGCATAGGCCCGCACCTGGTCCTCCGGGATCTCGGGTCCGCCGGGATCGGCAAGCGTGCGGATCGGCACGAATTTCAGCCCGTGGCAGGCCGAGCAGACCTCGGTATAGACTTGGAGGCCGCGCTGCAGCTGCATCTTGTCGAAGGAACCGAACGGCCCCTCGAACGAGAAGGCGACGTCATGCACGTTGCCTTCGCCCGCCGCCAGCGCGGGACCGGCGGCGAGAGTCACGGCGGCCAGTGCCGAAAGGGTGAGTTTCCTGATCATTATTCTGAACCTTTCTCTCACTCTGCCGGGGTCGTCTGCGCGGCGCCTGCGCCGGCGTCGGACCCGCCGTAATGGGCGTTGAAGTCGTCCTCGATGGTCGCGGGCTGCGGCTGCGGTTTCTCGATCACGCCCAGAAGCGGCAGGATGATCAGGAAGTAGGCGAACCAGTAGGCCGCGGCGATCAGCGAAATCCAGGCGATCAGCTCGCTCGGAACCTGCCCGCCGCACCACATCAGCACGACGAAATCGACGACCAACAGCGCGAACCACCACTTGAACATCGGACGGTACCGGCCCGAGCGCACCGACGAGGTGTCAAGCCAGGGCGCCAGCGCCATCACGATGATCGAGCCGAACATCGCCAGCACGCCGAAGAACTTGGCGTTGACGACGCCGAAGGTCACGAAGCTGGCAAGCTGCACCGCCCAGACGTCCGAGGTGAAGGCCCGCAGGATCGCGTAGAACGGCAGGAAATACCATTCGGGCACGATATGCGGCGGCGTTGCCAGCGGGTTGGCCTCGATATAGTTGTCGGCGTGGCCCAGATAGTTCGGCATGAAACCGACAACGGCGAAGAACACCGCCAGCACGACGCCCAGCGCGAACAGGTCCTTCATGATGAAATAGGGCCAGAACGGCAGGGTGTCCTTCTCGGCCTCGGCCTTCGAGCCGCGGCGCACCTCGACCCCGGTGGGGTTGTTGTTGCCGGTCGTGTGGAAGGCCCAGATATGCACCGCCACCAGCGCCGCGATGATGAACGGCAGCAGGTAGTGGAGCGAGAAGAAGCGGTTCAGGGTGGCGTTGTCCACCGCCGGCCCGCCCAACAGCCAGGTCTGGATCGGCTCGCCGATGAGCGGGATCGCACCGAAAAGGCCGGTAATCACGGTGGCACCCCAGAACGACATCTGCCCCCAGGGCAGCACGTAGCCCATGAAGGCGGTGGCCATCATCGCGAGGTAGATCAGCATGCCGATGATCCAGGTCACCTCGCGCGGGGCCTTGTAGGAGCCATAGTACAGGCCGCGGAAGATGTGCAGGTAAACCGCCACGAAGAACAGCGAAGCGCCGTTGGCGTGGACGTAACGCAGCATCGTGCCGCCGTTCACGTTGCGCATGATGTGCTCGACCGAGGCAAAGGCCAGCCCGGTTTCGGGCGTGTAGTGCATCGCCAGCACGATACCGGTGGCGATCTGCAGCACCAGGCAGAAGGTCAGCACGATGCCCCAGATCCACATCCAGTTGAGGTTCTTGGGCGTCGGGATCATGATCGTGTCATACAGCAGACCGACGATCGGCAGACGGCTGTGAAGCCATTTTTCGCCCTTGGTTTCGGGCTTGTAATGGTCGTGCGGAATTCCGGACATTGGTCTCTCCCTTACCCCACCTTGATCGTCGTGTCGTCGGCGAATTCCGCGAGCGGAATATGCAGGTTCTGCGGTGCGGGACCTTTGCGGATGCGGCCCGCGGTATCGTAGTGCGAACCGTGGCAGGGGCAGAACCAGCCGTCGTAATCGCCCGAGTTGTTGCCGATCGGAATGCAGCCCAGATGGGTGCACACGCCGATCATCAGCAGCCATTCGCCCTTTTCGTCAAGAGTGCGGTTCTGGTCGATGGCCGGCGCCTCCGGCTGAAGGTTGGCGTTCTCGGCGTTCTGGTCGACCAGATCGGTCAGCGCCACGGCGCGGCCCTCGCTGATCTCCTTTTCCGTGCGGCGCCGGATGAACACCGGCTTGCCTTGCCATTTCACCGTAAGCTGGGTGCCGACATCGACGTTGCTCACGTCTACACGGATCGAGGACAGCGCCTGAACGTCCGCGGACGGGTTCATCTGGTTGACGAGCGGCCAGACGGCTGCCCCGGCGGTCACGGCACCGGCACCGGCGGTCGCGTAATACAGAAAATCGCGGCGGGTGCTTTCGTGGTCTTCAGCGTGGGACACGAGACTTCTCCCTTACTTGGCCTTCCCGTTGGCCATCAGCCTTCCCGTGGCTGCGTTGATGGCCCAATGGGCGTGGTATTTAGCGGCCTTCGCCGACAGCGTCCAGCAATCATTGCGGGCATTTGCCGCATTTGTGGCATCACGGGCACCCGCAATTCGTCGCACCCCCGGAAACAAGGCGTATGCGCCGGTCATCCGGCCGGAACAGTGGCCTGCATCGCCGGCCGCTTTCCGAATTCGGCGGCCCAGGCGGTCAGCGCGTCCCGTCCGGTGCGCCAGTCGCGCCCGCCATGCCGGAAGTCGAGATATTCCAGCGCGCAGCCCACGGCGATCTGACCGATGTCGAGCGGGCCGGACAGATGGCTCATCCAGCGTGCCTCCAGCGCGGTGAGAGCACGGTCGATCTTTTCCCACTGGCTTTCCACCCAGTCCGGATAGCGCAGCGCCTCGGGACGGCAGCGCGCCTCGTAGACCATCAGGACGGCGGCATCCATGATGCCGTCGGCGGTCGCCTCGAGCGTCAGCGTCTCCCAGATATGGCGTTGCGGATAAAGCGCCCCATCCGCCCGGTCGTTCAGATAGCGGCAGATCACCCGGCTGTCATAGATCGCAGGTCCCTCGTCGCGCAGCAGCGCCGGGATCTTGCCAAGCGGGTTGTGGGCGGTCGGCATATCACCCTGTGCGATGGGGTGGCCCCCGGCGGGCAACAGTTCAACCTCGCCGAGCTGCCCGGTTTCGTGCAGGACGACCCGCACCTTGCGGCAAAAGGGCGAGGCGGGATTGTCGAAAAGCTGCATCTGTTTCCTCCGGACCGGGTCGGGCGCAGACTAGGGGCACGGTCGCGCCCTGTCCATTCATGTCTCGCCCGCGTCGCGCATCAGATCCGCCAGCCAGGCGGCTTCGAGACCGGGGCCGTGAACGCGCAACTGCTCGGCGGCGGACAGGCGCACCGCATCAGGCTTGTTCTGGGTCAGTTTCCAGGTGCCCTGGACATCCCCGATCCGCATCCGGCAGGGCACGATGGCGCGCATCATCCTTTCCATCAGGTCGGCGGGCATCTTGTCCGTGGTCCAGGGCGGTTTCGGCCGCAGCGTCGCTTCGAAATACGCCGACTGGCGGTCGAGCAGGTCGTGCAATTCGGCCGACGGGCGCAGTTCCAGCGCCCCACGCAGATGCACGGCGACGTAGTTCCAGGTGGGCACCTGATCTTCCACGCCATACCAATCCGGCGAGACGTAGCCGTCCGGCCCCTGGATTGCGACGAGGGCCTTTGCCGGCAGAACGGGAACAATGGGGTTGGATCGCACCAGATGTGTTTCCAGCATGCTCCCGTCCTCCGAGATCAGGAACGGAACATGGGAGGCCAGCGGCCCTTCGATACCGCTTACCATCAAAGTTCCGAAGCCCCGCTCCCGCGCGAAGGCGAGGTTCGTTTCTCTCGACGCCGTCCGGTAGGCGGGGTTCGGATGCATCGCGGCTGTCTCCTGTCCTCGTTGGCACCATCATGCACCGCGGGCGCGTCGGCGCAATGGGCCGCCGTCGCAGGGACCGCCCGCGTGAAAATGCTGTCGGGAAGCGGAGCGGCTAGACGGCCCGTGCGGCCAGTTGATGACCCGAAACCCCGTTGATCTCGGCCGTCACGATCGCGCCCTCGGTCTGATCGTTGCCAAACAGGACCTCGGCGAACTGTTCGGTGCGGCCCATGCGGGGATTTTCCAGAAGCACGGAACACGTCCGCCCGACCTGCGCCGACAGGTGACGTTGCACCTGTTCCTCGCCCGCTGCGCGCAGACGGGCGGCGCGGGCCTTGATCGCCCTTCCGTCGACCTGCGGCATCCGGGCCGCCGGGGTGCCGGGGCGCGGGCTGTAGGGAAAGACATGCAGCCAGGTCAGGTCGCATTCGGCAACAAGGGCAAGGCTGTTTTCGAACATCGGCTCGGTCTCGGTCGGAAAACCGGCGATGATGTCTGCGCCGAAGGTCATGTCGGGGCGCAGGCCCCGCGCCTCCTCGCAGAAGCGGATGGCGTCGTCGCGCAGGTGGCGCCGCTTCATCCGCTTGAGGATCATGTCGTCGCCCGCCTGAAGCGACAGGTGCAGATGCGGCATCAGGCGCGGCTCGGTCGCGATGGCCTGCATCAGGTTCTCGTCCGCCTCGATCGAATCGATCGAACTGATCCGCAGGCGCGGCAAATCGGGCACCAGCCGCAGTATCCGCATGACCAGATCGCCCAGCCGCGGTCCGCCGGGCAGATCGGCCCCCCAGGAGGTCAGATCGACGCCGGTCAGAACCACCTCGTTATAGCCACGATCCACGAGCCGCCTGATCTGGTCCACCACGGCACCTGCGGGGACCGAGCGGGAATTGCCCCGACCGAACGGGATGATGCAGAAGGTGCAGCGGTGATCGCAGCCGTTCTGAACCTGCACATAGGCGCGGGAACGCGTGCCGAAGCCGTCGATCAGGTGGCCGGCGGTCTCGGTCACAGACATGATGTCGTCGACCTGGACCTTTTCGGTCTCGCCGATGAAATCGGGACCTTTCGCGAGGCCCGCCCAGGTGGCCGGCTGCATCTTCTCGGTATTGCCGATGACGCGATCGACCTCGGCCATGGCGGCGAAGGTCTCGGGCTCGGTCTGGGCGGCGCAGCCGGTGACGATCAGCGTGGCATTCGGGTTTTCGCGGCGCAGCTTGCGGATCTCCTGCCGGGCCTTTCGCACGGCTTCCGCCGTCACGGCGCATGTGTTGACGATCACGGCGTTCTCGACGCCCGCGGCGGCCGTAAGATCCTTCATCGCCTCGGTCTCATAGGCGTTCAGGCGGCATCCCAGCGTGGTGAAACGGGGCGCGGCGCGATCCATCATATCGCGGCCATGAAGGCATCTGTGAAAGTGCCCGAGAAGACATGCGCGGTCGGACCCGTCATCCATACGCCGTCGTCGCGCCAGTCTATGCCCAGCGTGCCGCCATCGACATGGACCGTCACCCGGCGCCCGGTCAAACCGCGACGCGCGGCAGCCACGGCCGCCGCGCAGGAGCAGGAGCCGGAAGCCAGCGTCACGCCGGTTCCGCGCTCCCAGATCCGCAGGCGGATCTCGTGCTTGTTCAGCACCTGAACGACTTCGACATTGGTGCGCTCGGGAAAGAGCGGGTGATGCTCGTACCGGCGGCCGAACTGCTCCAGCGGGATCGCCTCGGCATCCTCCACGAAGAAGGTGCAGTGCGGATTGCCCATTCCGGTGGCGACCGGCGTTCCCTCGATCGGCAACTCCAGCGTGTCCATCTCTTCGGTGAGCGGCACATCCTGCCAGTCAAGCAGCGGCGCGCCCATGTTCACGCGGGTCAGCCCGCCACCGGCATCCTGGGCCGCCAGCCGCCCCCGGTCGGTAACAAGGGTCAGGGAAGTCCGGCCCGTCTCGTCCATAATGTGACGGGCGATGCAGCGCGTCGCATTCCCGCAAGCCGACGAGAGCGAGCCGTCCGCGTTGTAAAAGACCAGCCGCGCATCGGCATCCGCCGCGCTCTCGATTACCGCCAACTGATCGAAACCCACCCCGCGATGACGGTCGGCAATCGCGGCAACGAGAGCGGAGGGCAGCGGGCCGGAGCCTTCCCGCTGATCGATGACCACGAAGTCATTGCCGAGCCCGTGCATTTTCATGAAGGGCAGGCCGCCGGTATGTGCCATGTTGTGCATCAGCCGGCATATAACGTGCCGTCGGAGGCGAATCCAGAGAGGTGAGAAAAAAGCGCCGAATTGGCCTTGACCGTCTCTGCGCGTTTTTCTAGGTAGCAAGCCTTGAGTGGGCCGTTAGCTCAGTTGGTAGAGCAACTGACTTTTAATCAGTGGGTCGCAGGTTCGAATCCTGCACGGCTCACCACTGAAATC
>JBAVQZ010000528.1:0-2543 GCA_049694515.1 Paracoccaceae bacterium
GTCCATCCGCTCGGCCAGCGCAACATTGTGGGTGGCGATCAGCGCCGACAAGCCGCTGCGCTGCACCAGTTCCATCATCGCCTCGAACACGGTATCCGAGGTCGCCGGATCGAGGTTGCCCGTGGGCTCGTCGGCCAGAAGCAGGCGCGGCCGGTTGGCCAGCGCCCGGCAGAAGGCGACGCGCTGCTGCTCTCCGCCTGACAGCGCGGCGGGTCGGTGATCGGCGCGCGGCGCGATTCCCACGCGGTCCAGCAACTCTTGTGCGCGGGCCTCGGCCTCGCGCCGGGGTACCGCGTTGGCCAGTTGCGGCAGCACGATATTCTCCAGCGCCGAAAACTCGGGCAGCAGGTGGTGGAACTGATAGACGAAGCCTACCGCATCGCGCCGGATCGCGGTACGGCGGCGGTCCGAAAGCCTGGTCACGTCCTGCCCGCCGATCTCCACCCGCCCGGCATCGGGCGTGTCCAGAAGACCGGCGATATGCAGAAGCGTGGACTTGCCCGCGCCGGAGGGGGCGACCAGCGCGACGACCTCGCCCGGCCGCACCGAAAGCGCGGCGCCGCTCAGCACCGTCACCTCGCCCCGCTGACCCTTGTTATAGGCCTTGTCGATCCCCGAAAGCGCCAGCACCGCCTCACTCATAGCGCAGCGCCTCCACCGGGTTCATCCGCGCCGCGCGGCGGGCGGGAAAGATCGTGACGACGAAGGACAGCCCAAGCGACAGCGCCACCGCCGAGATCACGTCATGCGCCTGCAGTTTCGCCGGCAAGGCATAAATTCCCCGGATCGACGGATCCCACACCCCGCCCCCGGCAAAGTAGTTCACCGCCGAGAAGATCGGGTCGATATAAATGGCGAAGAGGCAGCCCAGCGCGACGCCGGCCAGCGTGCCGATCGTGCCCACCGACGCGCCGCAGATAAAGAACACCCGCAGGATCGACCCCTCGGTCAGACCCATGGTCCGCAGGATGCCGATGTCGCGGCCCTTGTTCTTGACCAGCATGATCAGCCCCGAGATGATGTTCATCGCCGCGATCAGCACCAGGATCGACAGGATCACGAACATCACGTTGTCCTCGACCGTCAGGGCCCGCAGGAACGAGCCCGACGCATCGCGCCACGTCCACAGCAGCATCCCCTGCCCCGCGGCCTGCATCAGTTGCGGCGTCAGCGCGTCGACATTGTCGGGGTCGGCAACCATCACCTCGATCTCGTCGGCCGCGCCTTCGCGGTTGAAATAGCTCTGCGCCTCGGCAAACGGCATGTAGACGCGGGTCCGGTCGATGTCATAGCGGCCGGCCTTGAAGACATAGACCACCTCATAGGCCTTCACGCGCGGGCTGGTGCCGAAGGCGGTCTTCACCCCGTCGGGCGAGATCAGGCGGATTCGGTCGCCGACGGTCACGCCCAACTCCTGCGCCACGCCCCAGCCGATGGCGATGCCCTTGTCGAAATCCGCCAGATCGCCGCGCGCGTCCTCGGGATGGGCGATGCGCGGGATGGTTTCCAGATCGTCCAGCGTGATGCCGAAAACCTCGACCCCGGCGTTCTGTCCGCCCCCGGTGGCCATGACCTGTCCCTTGACCAGCGGCGCGGCGCGGGTGACGCCGGGAACCGCCGCGATGCGCTTGGCCATCTCGTCGTAATCGGTGATGCTGCGCGTCGTCTGGCCGGTATCGGTGACACGGATCGACGAATAGACGGTGACATGGGCGTTGGCGCCCAGGATCGTGTCCACGAACTCGGCACGGAAGCCCGCGCGCACCGACAGCGTGGCGATCAGCGCAAACACCGCCAGCGTGATGCCCACGAGGCTGATCCATGTCATTACACTGACGCCGCCCTCGGCCCGGCGGGCGCGCAGGTAACGCCAGGCGATCATCCATTCGAAACCTGCGAAAGGGGGGGTGCGGTTGGCCACGTCTGCTCCTGGGTCTTGGCCAGCGGACAGTGCTTATTCCCAGATGCGGGGTCAAGCCGATAGAGGCGCGGCGCGGGTCGCGCGGTTTTTCGAGCAAACGGCATACAGGCGGCGCGCATTTTCTGTTATCGGTTGCCGGACAGCCGGTGATCCCGCCGGGAACGGATAACCATGACGGAAGGCACGACATGCCCGCCAGCATTCTGATCTGCCTCTATCTTTTCGTGGCGTTGCTGCCGACGGGTCTGGCCTGGGCGCAGGGGTTGCCGCCCCGATCCATCGCGGATGAGCTTGCCTCGGGCGCGGGACTGGTGGCGCTGTCGGTGCTGCTGGCCGAATTCCTGCTGCTTGGCCGGGTCCGCCTGGTCACGCGCCGCGTGGGCAGCGACGTGGTGATGCGGGTGCATCAGCTGCTGGCGCGCGGCGCGCTTGCCCTGGCCTTCGTGCATCCCCTGCTCTACCAGACCCGGCGTTATGCGCCGTTCGAATGGGACGAAACACGGCAGATGACCGTGGCCTATGATTTCCACGGCCTCTGGCCCGGGATCGCCGCACTCCTTCTGCTGGGGGCGGTCGTGGCGATGGCGATCAACCGCGCGTCGCTGGGATACCGCTATGAGGT
>JBAVQZ010000529.1:0-3360 GCA_049694515.1 Paracoccaceae bacterium
CGACGTGCCCGGCGCCCTGGCCGAGGCGCTGCGCGTCGTGCGGCAGGAGCGGCGCTGCGCGCTTCTCGATATCCGCTGCCTGCCGGATTGACCGCCCACCGGGGCGCTGTCGGCGATCAATTCGTCACGCATGTCTCGGACAGCGAATATCACGACGCTTTTGTGACTGTCAGTCGGTCCCATGGGCCGTAAGTCCCGTGGTGCGCCAGAACCGCCACGCGCCCCCAGCGGGACAATCCGGGACCACGACACATGCTCAGAGACGCCGACGTTCTTTCCCTTCTGATGGCCCGCAAGCCGGGTCACTCCCTGCCGCAGCCCTTCTATACCGATCCGGGACTGTTCCAGGCCGACATGCGCAACATTTTCTACCGCGAATGGCTCAACGCCATCGCCGCGGTCGAGATCCCGAAGACCGGAAACTATGTCACGCTTCAGATCGGGGCCTATTCGATCATTATCGTGCGCGGCGCCGACGGCACGATCCGCGCCTTCCACAACTCCTGCCGCCACCGGGGCAGCCGTATCTGTTCGGCGGCGAAAGGCTCGGCGCCGAAACTGGTCTGCCCCTATCACCAGTGGACCTACGAACTGGACGGCAAGCTGCTTTACGCGCGCGAGATGGGCCCGGATTTCAAGCCGGCCGATCACGGGCTGAAACCGGTGCATTGCCGCGAGGCCGCCGGCATCGTCTTCGTCTGCCTGGCCGACATCGCCCCGGATTTCGAGGGGCTGCGCGAAAAGCTGGAGGCCTATGCCGGCCCGCACGGGCTGAACGATACCAAGGTGGCATTCCAGAGCACCATCACCGAGCAGGGCAACTGGAAGCTGGTGATGGAGAACAACCGCGAATGCTATCACTGCTCGGGCTCGCACCCGTCGCTGTGCCGCACCTTCCCCGACTCGCCCTCGCTGGTCGGGGCCGAGGCCAGCGACGCCGACCCGGCCGGGGCCGATCACATCAAGCGCTGCGAGGCCGCCGGCCTGCCGTCGAAATACGTCATTTCACCCAGCGAGCAGTGGCGCTTTGTCCGGATCCCGTTCCTGGGCGAGGCGGTCAGCTACACGATGGACGGCAAGGCGGCGGTCAACAAGCGCATCGGCAAGATCCCGTTCGACAATGCCGGAACGCTGCTTTTCTTCCACTATCCGAACACCTGGAACCACTTCCTGTCCGACCAGGCGCTGATCTTCCGGGTGATCCCGGTCTCGCCGACCGAGACCCAGGTCACAACCACATGGCTGGTCCACAAGGACGCGGTGGAGGGGCGCGATTACGACCTCAACCGCCTGACCGAGGTGTGGCTGCACACCAATGACGAGGACCGCCGGATCGTCGAAGAGAACCAGTTGGGCATCAACTCGCCGGCATATGAGCCCGGCCCCTATTCGCCGGCGCAGGAAGGCGGCGTGATCCAGTTCATCGACTGGTATGCCGCGGCCCTGCAGAAGCGCCTTGTCGGGCGTGGCCTGATCGCGGCGGAGTGAGCCGATGATCCCGCTGCCGAACGAGGACACGCTTCCCTGGAATGACAGCGAAGAGCTGGAATGCGTGCTGATCATCCCCGAGGCGCCGAATGTGCGGACCTTCGCGTTCCGCGCGCCCTCGGGGGCGTGGTTCCGCTACAAGCCGGGGCAATTCCTGACGCTGGAACTGCCGCTGCCCGGCGGCACGATCTGGCGCACCTACACGATCTCGTCCAGCCCGTCGCAATCGCTGTCGATCTCGATCACCGCCAAGGCGCAGGACGACAGCATCGGCTCGCGCTGGCTGATCGACAACCTGCGGCCGGGAATGCGGCTGAAGGTCAGCGGCCCGGCGGGCGTGTTCACCCTGCCGCGCCAGCCCGACGGGCGGTATCTGTTCATCTCGGCGGGTTCCGGCATCACGCCGATGATGGCAATGACCGCCTTCCTGTTCGACCGGGGCGAAACCCCCGATGTCAGCTTCATCACCTGCGCGCGGCGCCCATCGGACATCATCTTCCGCAAGCGGCTGGAGCACATGGCGACCCGCCTTCCGGGGCTGAAGCTGCATTACGTCGTCGGCGAGGACGACCCCTATGACGTCTGGACCGGCTATCGCGGGCGGTTCAACCAGCTGATGTTGGGCCTGATGGCGCCCGACTACCTGGAGCGTGACGTCTATTGCTGCGGGCCGGAAAGCTTCATGCATTCGGTGCGCGACATGCTGCATTCGCTGGGCTTCGACATGGAGCGGTATCACCAGGAAAGTTTCCAGGCCCCCGCCGCCACGCTGCAAGAGGTGCCACCGATCGACGACGTGGTGCCGCAAGAGGATGTCGGGGCCGAGCTGGTCTTCGCGGCCTCGGGCGTCACCGCCGCCTGTGCCGAGACCGACACCGTGCTGGCGGTGGCGAAATCGTCCGGGCTCAACATTCCCTCGGGCTGCACCTTCGGCGTCTGCGGCACCTGCAAGGTGAAAAAGCTCAGGGGCGAGGTGCACATGGTCCATAACGGCGGAATCAGCGAAGAGGACATCGAGGCGGGATATATCCTGGCCTGCTGCTCGAACCCGATCGGGTCGGTCGAGATCGAGGTCTAGCACCTTTCCCCCGCCGGCGCGCGGTGCGATGATACACGTCATGATCGACAAGCTGGAAATGTTCATCGCGCTCGCCAACGAAGAGCATTTCGGCCGCGCCGCGGTCGAATGCGGCGTGACGCAACCTACGTTGTCGGCGGGGATCAAGCAACTGGAAGAGCAGCTTGGCGTGATGCTGGTCTGGCGCGGCTCGCGCTACCGCGGGCTGACGCCCGAAGGTGCGCGCGTGCTGGACTGGGCGCGCCAGATCGTCGCCGACACCCGTACCATGCGCGAAGAGATGCGCGCGGTGAAGAAGGGGTTGTCGGGCAACCTGCGGCTGGCGGCGATCCCAACGGCGCTGGCAATGGTGTCGCAACTGACCACGCCCTTGACCGCGCGCCATCCGAATCTTCAGTTCACCGTGCTGTCGCGCACCTCGGCCGAGATTCTGCAGATGCTGGAAAACCTCGAGATCGATGCCGGCATCACCTATCTCGACAACGAGCCTCTGGGCCGTGTTACGACCGTGCCGCTCTATGCCGAGCATTACAATCTGGTCGCCCGCAGCGGCACGCCGCTTACTGACCGCAAGACGGTGACCTGGGCCGAGGTTGCGGCGCTGCCGCTCTGCCTTCTGACCTCGGACATGCAGAACCGGCGCATCGTCAACCATCACCTGGCCGAGGCCGGGGCGCAGGTCACGCCGCGCCTGGTGTCGAACTCGGTCATCACGCTGGTGTCGCATGTGCTGACGGGCGATTGGGCGACGATCCTGCCGATGAAGACGGCTGACCTTTTCCTCCAGGCGGGCA
>JBAVQZ010000530.1:0-4784 GCA_049694515.1 Paracoccaceae bacterium
GGTCGAGGCATCGCTGGGCGTCGCCCGCGCGCTGCTGGAGCCCGGCGGCAAGATCACCGCGCTGAGCGTGGTCGAGGCGATCCCGTCCTACGTCGCGCCCTATCTGCCCGAGGATCACGGCGACACGACCCGCGAGGCGATCCATGCCGACATGATGGCCGATCTCGCCGGGGCGGAGGACGTGACCCTCGAGGTCGTATCGGGCCATCCGGCGCGCGCGATCCTCGACACCGCGGCGGACCAGGAGATCGACTGCATCGTGATCGCCTCCCACCGGCCGGGGGTGATGGACTATTTCATCGGGTCCACGGCTGCCCACGTGGTGCGGCATGCCCGCTGTTCGGTTCATGTGCTGCGCTGAGAGCAGGCTTTACCGGCACCATGCGCTTTGCGACAGTAACCGCGGACAAGGAAGGACAGTGCGATGCCGACGATTTCCCGCGATGCCGATCTGCAGACCGTCATCACCACATTCGAGGTGACGCCGGGCACCTGCCAGGACCTGCTGGACGAGTTGCAGGACGCCTATGACAAGTTCATTTCCCGCCAGCCGGGCTTCATCGGGGCGGGGCTGCATGTGAACGACGCGCAGACGCGCATCGCAAGCTATTCGCAATGGACTGCGCGCCAGGATTTCCAGGCGATGCTGCGCACCGAGGAAATGCGCGCGCGAAACCGGCGCATCAACGAGCTGTGCAAGAGTTTCGAGCCGGTGATGTATGACGTGGCGGCCGCCTACGACTGACGACCGCGGTCAGGCCACGCTCTGCCGGGTGTCGGTCTCGCTTTTCTGGCCGGCCTCCTCGACGAGGGCCGCGTGCAGCGCCTTGATGGCGGGGGCCATCTCTTCCTTCGTGACGACGAACTGCACGTCCACGTGGCGTCCGGTCTCCTGCACGGCGATCGGCTCGATCCCGGCATCGGCCAGCGCGTTCAGGCCGCGGCGGGCGACCTGAAGTCCGGCAAGAGTGCTGCCGACGGCGCAGACCAGTGCGACGGTGCGAATCTGGATCTCGGCGCCGGAATATTCCGCGACGATGTCCTTCTCGACCCGCTGCATCGCCTTGAAGGCGCCGTTGACGTAATGGGTGATCGTGTTGGCGTTGGACGCCTTCGAGACGATCCAGACATCATGCCGGGTCAGCGCCTTGAGAATTGCCGCGTCGTAGCCTTTCACGCCGACCATGTCCTGCTCGAACACCTCGAGCGAGACCAGAGGCAGCCCGGTGACCATCTCGACCCGCGCGGGGCCGGAGGTTTCGGCGTCGATCAGCGTTCCGGGGTCATCCGGCTCGAACGCGTTGGCGACGCGCAGCGGGATGCCCGCCTGACGCAGGATCTTGGCGGCGGAGGGGTGGATCGCCTCCATCCCCAGGTTGGACAGCTGGTCGGCCACGTCGTAATTGGTGCGGCCGATCTTGGCGACGCGATCCTCTCCCACGATCTTGGGATCGGCGCTGGACAGGTGGAATTCCTTGTGGATCACCGCCTCGCGCGCCTTGGTGCGGGCGGCCAGATGGGCGAAAGTGACCTCGGAATAGCCCCGGTCATATTCACGCATCAGCCCCTCGCGGCATTGGGCATAGCCGGTGACGATGGGCATTTCGCTGGCCAGGTCGACATCGGCGAACGCGTCGGCAAGGCGTTCCTCCAGCGTGGGCTGGCTTTCGTCGCGCCAGCCGGACAGGTCGATCAGCCGGGCGTTCACGTCACGCCGCTGAAGCATCAGAACGGTGGTGTGGGCCGAATGCGCCTCGCCCAGGCCCGAGAGCAGTTCGCGGATGGTCATCATCTGCTCGTCCAGCCGGAAATGACCGTAGGAGCACAGCCGCTGAAGGTCCAGCAGGCAGGAGCGCGCGCCCTCGATCCGCTCGCGCAGGAAATCGTCAGCGGCCCGCTTGTCGGCGGGATGCTCCAGAAGCCGGTTGTGCTGCTCGGCCATCGCCTGCGACACCTTGTCCAGGGCGTCGCTCCAGCCCATGCTGGTGTCGGCGGCGGCGAATTGCGCGTAGACCCCGGGCTCGCCGGTCTTCTTGTTCTCCAGCAGCAGGTCGGTGATGCCGCCATAGGCGGACACCACGAAAACCCGCTGATAAAGATCCGCCCCCTCGCGCCCGTTGATGAAAAGCATCTCGGCCAGTTCGTCCGACCGGCTCATCGACGTGCCGCCTATCTTTTCCACGGTATGCTCTGCCATCGTCATTTCCTTTCGGGCCCAAGGGCCTGTGGGGTGTGGGGTGCGAAGGGCGCCTGGCGGGCGCGCCTGCCCCGCGCATCGCGTCATGCGGGCCGGGGTGTCACGAGGCGGGCTCATCCTTGAACGTCCCGAGGGGGATTGCAAGCGCTGCCGCCCGAACCGCCGGGCCGGGGCGCATCAGGCGGCGGGGTTGCCCCCTTGAGAGGCCGCGGGCTCGAAATCGCCGATCGTCACCATGTATTCGGTGGCGTGGCGGCCCTCGAAATGCGTGTCCCGCTTGTAATGCGGATCCCGTTCGAGCGGGGCGTCCATCTTCTCGGCGAACGAGTTGAAAAGCGCCCAGCTGGCGTCGTTGTCGGCGGTGATGGTGGTCTGCAGCCGCGTCACACCGGCGCAGGCGTCGCGCTTGAGCAGATGGTCCAGCATTTTCCCGGCGACGCCCATGCCGCGCGCGTCCGAGTCGACCGCGACCTGCCAGATGAACAGCGATTCGGGGTCGCTGGGCATTATGAAGGCCGAGACCCAGCCGACGATCTTTCCGTTCAGTTCGGCGATGACGCAGGTCTCGCCGAAATGGTCGCATTGCAGGGTATTGCAATACATCGAATTTTCATCGAGCGGCCCGCTTTCGCGGATCAGGTTCCAGACGTCGGAGCCGTCTGCCGACGTCGGCGCGCGAAACGTCAGCTCGCCGTTTTCCTTGTCCGAAGATGCCATGCGTTCAATTCCTCGCTCTGCGGTGGCCGTGACACCAAGATCCTATCACACCGTGTCGTCCGCGTCCCTTTCGATCCGTCTTCGGAGGGGCGAAAGGCGCGCCGCGTCTGCCTGGTGTAATGGTAGAGACAGGACGGTAAATTCCCGCGCCGGTTCGGGTCCGGCTGTCGGGTGTCGAATGGAAATTCCGGCGCGGGATTCCGCAGGTCCGCTTGACGGGGATCAAGGCGGAAGGTTGTGAGACCTTCCATTATCAACCTGACAAGCCGCCCGGCTGCGCGTGGAGAGAGGAAGCCTTTCAATGTGCCCGTGAACACCGGACGGAAAAGCATCGCGGAGCGGCTGGGCTGTTGGCGGCGGCGCGGAACCACTTGGGCCGAAAGGCATGTTCCGCCCGGTCTGCGCAGTGTGCTGGGGCTGATCCTGATCGCGGGCGGGATCGTCGGTTTCCTGCCGGTTCTGGGGTTCTGGATGATCCCGCTGGGCGCGGCATTCATCTTTCTCGACCTCCGGCTGCTGGGCCGACGGCGGGCGAAGGTATCTGTGGAAACACGCGGCGGCGCCGAAGGCCCGCCGCCGAAACAGGAGAGCGAAGACATGCAGACCCCCCTCGAACTGACCTTCCGGAACATGGACCATTCCGACAGTCTGGAGGCGCTGGTCCGCGAACAGGCCGCGCGGCTGGAAAAGTTCTTCGCCGGAATCACCAGCTGCCATGTCTATGTCACGGCGCCGCATCGCAGTCAGCGCAAGGGCAACATCTATGAGGTGCATATCGAGCTTCGCCTGCCCGGCGAGGAACTGGTCGTGAATGCGCCAAAGGGCGACAATCAGGCCCATGTACATCCGCAGGTCGCGGTGCGCGATGCGTTTCACGCGATGGAGGCGCAACTCAAGGCGCGCAAGCAGAAGATGCGCGGCGACGTAAAGGCCCATGAAGGGCCGCTTCAGGGCAAGATCGTCGAGTTGAATGCCGACAAGGGGTTCGGCCAGATCATCGCCACCGACAGCCGCCTGATCTATTTCCACCGCAACGCCGTGGTGGACGGGAATTTCGACGACCTTGCGGTGCGCGATCCGGTCGAACTGGTGGTGCAGACCGGCGAGAGCGAGATCGGCCCGCAGGCCAGCACGGTGCGCCCGATCGGCAGCCTGAAATACAAGCCCGCCTGAAACATGCGGATCAGCCGCGGGCGCCGGCGAACTGCGCCTGCCAGCCGTCGCGCTCCTCGTCGGTGATCTTGCGGAAGAGGTTCTCGGGGACGCTGAACGCGTGGCCGGGCTGGATCGAGTTCAGGCACCCAAGCACGTCGTCCGGCCATGTCCAGTCATCGCTGTCCATCGCATGCATCATTTTTTCCGCCGTGTCTGGAATGAACGGGAGCGAAAGAATGGCGAAAAGCTTGATCATTGAAAGGCCGAGGCGGACCTGAGACGCCGCATGATCCGGATCGGTCTTGTACGTCGCCCAAGGTGCGGCTTCTTGTAGATACTCGTTTCCAATGACCCAGATTGCTCTAAGTTCGGCGGCCGCCTTTCGGATGTCCATCGCGTTCATATGCGTTTCATACTGGCGCACGCGCTTTTCCAAAGCGGGAATCACGTCTCGATCAAGATTAGTGGTGACTTTCGTTTCCGGGACGACCTCGCCGAACTTGGAGCGGCAGAACTTGGTCACGCGGCTGACGAAATTGCCCAGCACATCGGCCAGATCCTTGTTCACGCTGGCCTGGAAATTCTCCCAGGTGAATTCGGAATCCGAATTTTCCGGCGCGTGGCTCAGCAGCCACCAGCGCCAGTAGTCAGCGGGCAGAATTTCCAGCGCCTGGTCCATGAACACGCCGCGCCCCTGGCTGGTCGAGAACTGGCC
>JBAVQZ010000531.1:0-1821 GCA_049694515.1 Paracoccaceae bacterium
CCTTCACTCTCGAGTTTCATAAAAACAAGACACCTGGTCGCCAGAGCGCAGAAAAAATTGCGCCGAAGAGCCAAACGCCAGGGAACCGGGGAAAAATCGAATGACGTCACTCACCGACCCCCCGCAGGAGTCGTTCCGGCCGAGCATGCTGATATACGACACCCGGTATCGGTCCTTGACCATACAGGTTGTCGCGTTGATGGGCTTCATGCTGGCGGCCGCATGGCTGGTCAACAACACCATCCAGAACCTCCACGACCTTGGCAAGACATTCGAATTCGGGTTTCTGACGGATCCCGCCGGCTATGACATCAACCAGAGCCTGATCGAATACAATTCGCAGGACACCCACCTCAGGGCGGCCTTCATCGGGTTGATCAACACCCTTCTTGTCGCCTTCCTGGGGTGCTCTTTGGCAACCGTGGTCGGGGTGATTATCGGGGTGCTGCGCCTGTCGAAAAACTGGCTCGTGTCGAAGCTGATGACGGTCTACGTGGAAACCTTCCGCAATGTTCCCGTTCTGCTCTGGATCGTCTTCACCATGGCGATCATGACCGAAACGATGCCCGCGCCAAACGCGTTCCGGGGCGACGATCCCAGCGCCTCGATGCTGGCATGGAACAGCGTCGCCGTCACCAACCGTGGCGTCTACATACCCGAACCGTTGTTCAGCCGCGGGCCGGGCGACATCTCGGTGTTCGGTGCGTTCAATATCAGCATCGAATTGATCATTCTGATCGTCGCCCTGGTCGGCGGAATCTGGGGCGCAGCCTATGTAAAGAAGCGCGCCGACCGCATCCAGGCGGCAACTGGCGAAAGGCCGACCACCTGGTATCTGCGCCTCGGCCTGGCCGTGGTTCCGTTCCTCGCCGCGCTGGTCGCGATGGGGTTCCACCTCGGTTACCCCGAGTTGAAGGGCTTCAACTTCGGCGGCGGCATCCACATGCGCAACTCGCTGATCGCGCTGTTCCTGGCGCTCGGGCTCTACACGGCCGCTTTCGTGGCCGAAATCGTGCGTTCGGGCATCCTGGCCATCTCGGAAGGCCAGACAGAGGCCGCCGCGGCGCTGGGCCTGCGCCCCAACCGGGTGATGAACCTGGTGATCCTGCCGCAGGCGCTGCGCGTGATCATTCCGCCGCTCATCTCGCAATACCTGAACCTGACCAAGAACAGCTCGCTGGCGATCGCGGTCGGCTACATGGACATCACCGGCACGCTGGGCGGCATTACCATGAACCAGACTGGGCGCGAGCTGGAATGCGTCATGCTTCTGATGCTGATCTACCTTCTGATCTCGCTGGCGATCTCCTCGGTGATGAACGTCTACAACAACCGCGTCAAACTGGTGGAGCGTTGATATGACCGATCTGTCGTTTGTCCGCCGGGAGATGCTGCCCGAGAAGACGCCGCCGACAACGTCGGTTGGGGTGATCGGCTGGCTGCGGGGCAACCTGTTCCTCGGGCCCTGGAACTCGATCCTGACGCTTGTCGCCCTTTTCGCGGTCTACATGGTGCTCAAGGATATCCTGCCCTGGACGTTCCGCGGGGTGTGGAACGCCAGTTCGCTGGATCAGTGCCGCGAGATCATCAAGGCGACCTACGGCCCCGACGTCAGCGCCGCCTGCTGGGCTGTGATCCACGAACGCTTCCACCAGCTGATGTTCGGCTTTTACCCTCAGGAGCTTTACTGGCGGCCGATTCTGGCGTTCATCCTGCTTGCCGTCGCCGTGGCGCCGATCTTGTTTCCGGGGCTTCCGGCGCGGATGCTGGCGTTTTCGGCGCTTTACCCGTTCATCGGGGTCTGGCTGATGTGGGGCGGTT
>JBAVQZ010000532.1:0-1958 GCA_049694515.1 Paracoccaceae bacterium
TCGTCCTCGCGGAAAAGGCCCGGATCAGCGGACAGGGGCCAGCCCCTGCCGGAACCGGCGCATGTTGTCCTGGTAGTGCCGCGCCGACCAGCGCAGCCCCTCGATCGCCTTTTCGTCCAGCTGGCGCACCACCTTGCCCGGCGCGCCCATGACGAGACTGCCGTCGGGAATCTCTTTTCCCTCGGTGATCAGCGCGCCGGCACCGATCAGGCAGTTGCGCCCGATCTTCGCGCCGTTCAGCACCGTGGCGCCCATGCCGATCAGGGTTTCGTCACCGATCGTGCAACCATGCAGCATCGCCTTGTGCCCGATCGTGCAGTCGCGCCCGATGGTCAGCGGAAAGCCCATGTCGGTGTGGCAGATCGTGTTTTCCTGCACATTGCTGCCGGCACCCACGGTAATACGCTCGTTGTCGCCGCGCAGCGTGCAGCCGAACCAGACCGACGCGCCGTCCTCCAGCGTCACCTTGCCGATCAGGTTGGCGTCCGGTGCCACCCAGTAATCGCCATCAGCTGGCAGTGCGGGGGAAATTCCGTCAAGGGCGTAAAGGGTCATTGGCTGTCCTCGAATTCCGACTGAAGGCGGCGCACGTGCTCGATCAGCCCCGGTTGCTGGCTGCGCCGCAGGCGTTCCGCCATCACGATGGTCCTGAGCTTCTGCTCGGTCGCGTCCAGGTCGTCATTGACCAGGACATAGTGATAGCCATCCCAATGGCTGATCTCGTCCCAGCTGCGTTGCATCCGTTTGCCGACGGTGGCTTCGTCGTCCTGTCCGCGCAGAACCAGCCGCCGCCGCAGCTCGGCAATGGAGGGAGGCAGAAGGAAGATCGACAGGACGTGGTCGCGCAGCGCCGAGTTGCTGATCTGTTGCGCCCCCTGCCAGTCTATGTCGAACAGCACGTCGCAGCCCTGCCCGATCGCGGCTTCCACCGGACCTTTCGGCGAGCCGTAGAAATTGCCGAAGACATGCGCGTGCTCCAGCATCTCGCCCTGGGCCACCATGCGCTTGAACGCGGGTTCGTCGGTGAAACGGTAGTCGGTGCCGTCCACCTCGCCGGGGCGCGGCGTGCGGGTCGTGGCCGAGACCGAGAAACGGATCGACGGGTCCCAGTCGCGCAAGCGGCGGGCCAGCGTGGATTTTCCGGCGCCGGAGGGCGATGAAAGGATGATGAGAAGCCCGCGCCGGTCGGCCATGCCCTACTCCACGTTCTGAACCTGCTCGCGCATCTGATCTATGGTGGCCTTGAGGTCAAGGCCGATCCGGGTCAGCGCGGCGGACTGCGCCTTGGAGCACAGCGTGTTGGCCTCGCGGTTGAATTCCTGCATCAGGAAATCCAGCTTGCGGCCCACCGGCCCCGCCTCCGACAGCAACTCCCGGGCGGCGAGCACATGCGCCTCCAGCCGGTCCATCTCCTCGCGGATGTCGGATTTCACCGCGATCAGCGCCAGTTCCTGCGCCACGCGGTCGGGGTCGGCGGAATCGACATTGTCCATCACCTTCGCCAGGTTGGCGCGCATCGTATCGGCCATCCGGTCCTTGCGGGCCTCGGCCGCGGCTTGCGCGTCGGCGACAAGCCTCTCGACCGCCGAGAGCTGGTCGCGCAGCACCGCGTCAAGCGCCCGGCCCTCGGCCGCGCGCATCTCGTTGAAAGCCGCGATCACGCCCGGAAGATCGGCCAGCAGCGCCTTGAGCAGCGGGGCGGTGTCCTCTTCGGCGCCGTTGCCCTGCTGCACACCGCGCATCGCCAGGATGTCCGCCGCGCTGGTCGGGGCGAGCGGCATGTGATGCTCCGCCGCCGCGGCCTCGATCCGTTTCAGCGCGGCAAGCGTCACTTCAAGCACCGCGCCGTCCAGCACGATGGGCTCGGCCCCGGCGGCGCGACTCACGCGCAGCGTCAGCGTGACGCTGCCCCGTCCGATGCGGCGCGAAAGTTCGGCGCGCACCGCCTGCTCCAGCCC
>JBAVQZ010000533.1:0-5323 GCA_049694515.1 Paracoccaceae bacterium
CCGCGGAACAGCGCATGGCTCAGCCCGGCGACGACGGCCAGCTCGCCCATCAGCACGAACATCGGCACGACCGACAGGTCGTAGATCGCGAATTGCCCGTATGCCAGCGTCTTGAGCTGGCTGAGCATCAGCGTCGGGCCGTTCAGGATGGTGATGCCGATGCCGCCCACCAGGATCATCGAATAGGCGATCGGGATGCGGATGGCGATCAGTGCGACGAGGATGACGAGGCTGCCGAGGCCCAGGGAAACCGCGTCAGTCATGCGCCCGCCCCGGTCTGGCGGTGGCGCGCGCGGCTTCGGCGAAGGTCAGCGCCGCGGCGGCAATCAGCAGGACCAGCGAGATCAGGATCGGCACGAAGGCCCACCAGATCGGCACTTGAAGGACGGTCGTGGTATAGCCGTATTCGCGTTGATCAAGCATCCCGAAGAACATCCGCCAGACGAGGATGCCGGCGAACAGGAACGCGATCAGCGAGGCCAGCGCGCGCAGCACGGCCAGCGTGCGCGGCCCGGCGCCTGCGGTGAAGATATCGGCGGTCACGTTGGCGTCGGTCAGTTGGCAATAGGGCAGGAAGGCGAAAACGGCGACCGCGACGCACACCTCGGTCAGCTCGAAATCGCCGGGGAACGGCCGCCAGACAATCGCGCCGATCACCGAGGTCACGTTGATGCCCACGATGACCAGAAGCATGACACCGCCCAGAAGCGCCCAGGCGGTGACAGCCCTGGCGACCGCAGCGGGAAGCCCGCTGCGGCCGGTGACAGAGTCATATGGCATCAGTTGGTGCCGCTGTCGCTGTACTTGGCGATCAGGTCGCGGGCCTCTTTCACCAGGCCTTCACCGTCGATGCCCTTGCTGTCCACGTCGTCGATCCAGCGCTGCACGACGGGTTCGAGCGCGGTGCGGAAGGCCTCGGTCTCTTCTTTGGTCAGGGTGATATGCTCATTGCCCGCGTCGGTCGCGACCTTGATGCCGTGCTCGTCCGAGGCGCGCCAGATTTCGCCGACATGGCCCCACCATTCGCGGTCCGAGGCATCCCGGAACGCCCTCTGGATTTCCGGCGGCAGGCTGTCCCAGCGCGCCTTGTTCATCGAAACCTGGAAGGTGGTGTTGCCGAAGCGGGTCTTGTCATAACCCTCGATCTGGTACTTGGTCTGGTCCTGTATTTTCAGGGCCGGGATGATCTCCCACGGTATGAAGGCCCCGTCGATCACGCCCTTGGACAGCGCCTGCGGCAGTTCCGGCACCGGCATGGCCACCGGGTTGGCGCCCAGCGCCTCGATGATCCAGGCGCCGGTGCGGGTGGGGATCCGCATGTTCTTGCCGGCGAGATCGGCCGGCATGTGCACCGGGGTTTCGGCCATGTGGATGGCCTGACCGGCATGAACGTGCAGGAACATCACCTCGACACCCTTGTAGTCGTCGGCCAGCTTGCCCTCGTGATACATGTCGTAAAGCGCAAGGTTCGCGGCCTTGGGGTCGTTGGTATAGACGGTGGGCAGTTCCATTACCTCGGTCCGCGGGAACAGCCCCGGCGTGTAGCCGTTGACGGTCCAGACCAGATCGACCACCCCGTCGCGCACCTGGTTGATCAGTTCCGGCGGGCGGCCGCCCAGCGTCATCGAGGGGTAGATCTCGATCTTGACCTTGCCGCCCGAGTTCTCCTCGACCTGGCGGGCCCAGGGCTCCAGCATCTGGGTCTGGGCGGGGGCTTTCGCACCAAGGAATTGGTGAAGCTTGAACACATATTCCTGCGCCCAGGCGCCGGAGCCGGCAAGCGCCAGCGCCCCGGCGGCAAGCGCCGTCCTGATGAGTGTGCGTTTCATGTAATCTCCTCCCGGTTTGTATTTTCGATCGGGCCGCTTTGGCAGTCCGTCCGCCACTTGTTGTTATCCAATGCGACGCGGTTCTTGCAACGTACCTTATGCCGCAGACCCTTAGGAACCGAAATATTCTCGCCGCTGGACCGCCATCTGCGCGAAGAGGCGCGTTCAGCTGACCCGTGGAAACATCATGCCAGATTGAACCGTCGCCGGGGGCATGCTACCGGCAAGGAACAGGGTTCAGGCGCATGCGCCATGCCGGCCCGAAAGACGAAGGCGAGGGTCCGGGACATGGCAGACGATCGGTCAGAGGAAAGCGCCCGCAGGCTCGGACCGCTGGCCCTCGGCGCGCTCGGCATCGTCTACGGCGATATCGGCACCAGCCCGCTTTATGCCTTCCGTCAGGCGATCAATGCGACGGCACCGTCGGAACCGGCGGTTCTGGGAATCCTGTCGATGATCTTCTGGGCGCTGGTCATCGTGGTGTCGCTGAAATACCTGCTTCTGGTAATGCGTGCCGACAATAACGGCGAGGGCGGCATCCTGGCGCTGCTGGCGCTGCTGAACCCCTGGCGCGGCGGCGAGACGCGGGGCAAGGCGATGCTGATCGTCGTCGGTATCTTCGGGGCCGCGCTGCTTTACGGCGACGGGGTCATCACCCCCGCGATCTCGGTTCTCAGCGCCATCGAGGGGCTGGAAACGACGGCACACGGGATCGAGCCCTACGTCATCCCGATCACCATCGTGATCCTTGTGCTGCTGTTTTCATTCCAGTCGCGGGGCACGGCCAGCGTCGGCAAGCTGTTCGGGCCGGTCACGCTGGTCTGGTTCATCGTGATCGGCCTGCTGGGGCTGGCGCAGATCGTGCAATACCCGCAGGTCCTCAAGGCCTTCAGCCCTTGGTACGCGCTGGATTTCGCGCTCACCAGCGGCGAGGTCGCGGCCGTGGTGCTGGGCGCGGTGTTTCTGGTCGTCACCGGCAGCGAGGCGCTTTACGCCGACATGGGACATTTCGGCCGCGCGCCGATCCGGCTGGCCTGGTTCGCCTGCGCCTTTCCCTGCCTGATGCTGAACTATTTGGGACAGGGCGCGCTGGTGCTGAACGATCCTTCGCAGGCGGCGCATCCGTTCTATCACCTCGCGCCCGAGTGGAGCCGCCTGCCGCTGATCGTGCTGGCCACCGCGGCGACCGTGATCGCTTCGCAGGCGGTGATCTCGGGGGCGTTCTCGCTGACCCGGCAAGCGGTGCAGCTGGGTCAGTTTCCGCGCGTGCGGATCGAGCAGACCTCGGCCGAGGAGACCGGCCAGGTCTATGTCCCGGCGATAAACCTGGCCCTGGCGGTGGCGACCGTCGGGCTGGTGCTGGGCTTCCAGCGCTCCGAGAACCTGGCCGCCGCTTACGGGATCGCCGTCAGCACCACGATGGTGATCACGACCTTCCTGACCTTCTATGTCATGCGGAAGCGCTGGAAATGGGCGGCCTTCCCGACTTTCGCGATCACGGGCGGGTTGCTGGTGATGGACCTGGCCTTTCTGGGGGCGAACAGCCTGAAATTCCTGCAGGGCGGTTGGTTCCCGATCCTGCTCGGCGGCCTCGTCTTCCTGCTGATGAGCACCTGGGCGCGCGGGCGCAAGCTGCTGCGCGCGCAGCTGGTGCAGAACGGCGGCAGCATGAAGGATTTCCTGGCGGACCTGAAGCAGGATCCGCCGATCCGTGTTCCGGGCGCGGCGGTGTTCCTGACGGCGCCCGCGCCGGAAATTCCGCCGATCCTGCCGCATCACCTCAAACACAACCAGGTCTTGCACAACAAGGTTTTCCTGCTGACCGTCTTCACCGAGGACGTGCCGCGCGTCGGCGCACAGGACCGCTTGACGATCGAGGATCTGGGGCAGGGGTTCTGGCGGGTCCATCTGCATTACGGCTTCATGCAGACGCCGAACGTGCCGGTCGCGCTGCGCTTCGCCGAAGAGGAGATGGGGCTGGATGTTGATCTCGACCGGACCACCTATTTCCTAGGACGCGAAACGATCATCCCCACCGACGAAGTGCCGGGCATGGCTCTTTGGCGTGAGAAACTTTTCGCGTTCCTGTCCCGCAACAACCTGCGTGCGACCGAATTCTACAACCTGCCGCCGGATCGCGTGGTGGAGCTGGGCATCCAGGTGCAGATCTGAACGCGCCTCTCAGCCGGCCAGCAGCTTCAGCCCCTGGGTCACGTCGGTGCGCACCGCCAGCCGTAGGCCGGGCTCGTCCCCGGCGCGCAGGGCGGCCAAAATCATCCGGTGATGCTGCGGCGCTTCGGTGCGGCCGAGTCGGCCATAGAGCGCGCGCATGGTGGGGCCGAGTTGCAGCCAGACGGTTTCGGCCATCGCCAGCATCGCGGGCGCCTGTGCGCGCAGGTAGAGCGTGCGGTGAAACTCCAGGTTGGTGCGGATGTAACCCACGGCGTCCTTTCGGCTCACAACCTCGGCGATGGCTGCATTGATGGTCTGCAATCGTTCGATCAGCGCCATGTGGGCGCGGGGCAGGGCGCGGGCGGCCAGTTCGGGCTCAAGCAGGGCGCGCAGGGCGGCCAACTCCTCGATCCGCTCGTTGGATAGCTCGGGGGTGGAGACGCGGCCCGACGACGACAGCGTCAGAGCGCCCTCTGCCACCAGACGTCGCACCGCCTCGCGCGCGGGCGTCATCGACACCCCGAACTGCTTGCCCACGCCGCGCAGCGTCAGTGCCGCGCCCGGTGTCAGCTCGCCATGCATGATGCGGCTGCGAAGCGTGCGGTAAAGCCGGTCATGCGCGGCGCTTCCCGGCGGATCGCCCTGTCTGGACTGAATGAGCATGGGCGGCAATCATCACGACAATCCGCCGTTCGTCAATCGGCGAATTGAACCTGGTGCAGCGCCGGGCCGTGAACGCGCAGCCAGGCGCGGTGTCGTTTGTGATCGGGGCACAAGCGCGCGACCAGCGCCCAGAAGGCCGGCGAATGGTTCATCTCGGCCAGATGCGCCACTTCATGCGCCGCCACATAGTCCAGCACCTCGGGCGGGGCCATGATCAGCCGCCAAGAATACATCAGATCGCCGCGCGACGAGCAAGAGCCCCAGCGCGAGCGCGTGTCGCGAAGGGTCAGCTTGCCATAGCGGCGGCCCAGCGCCGCGGCGTGGCGGTCGGATGCCTCGGCCAGCCGGTCGCGCGCCGCGAGTTTCAGAAACGCCGCCACCCGACGGCCTACACGATCGGGATCGTCCGGGACCAGAAGCTCCCCTGCTTCAAGCCGCGGGCTGCGAAGGGCGGCGGCGACGACGGGTACCGGCACGCCCTCGACCGGCAGATCGCCACCGATCCGGACCCTATGCCCGTCGGGCCGGTTCGACAGGTGGTTGCGGATCCATGCCTCCTTGTCGCGCAGGAAGGCCAGCCCCTCCTCCAGCGGCGCGCGACGCTGCAGGGTCAGCGTGACCCGCCCGTCGATCTGCGAAACCCGCAGGCTGTAGCGCCG
>JBAVQZ010000534.1:0-2044 GCA_049694515.1 Paracoccaceae bacterium
GCCCGAGGGCGCGCCTTATGGCGCGATCACGATCGACCCCGACGCCTGCACGCTGTGCCTGGCCTGTGCCTCGCTCTGTCCGGTGGGTGCGATCGGCGACAACCCCGACAGGCCGGAGGTGAATTTCCGCGAAACCGCCTGCCTGCAATGCGGCATCTGCGCCTCGACCTGCCCGGAAAACGCGATCACGCTGGAGCCGCGACTGGACCTGACCAACGCCGCCCTCTCGCCCCGCGTCCTCAACAGCGAGGAGCCGTTCGAATGCATCGAATGCGGCAAGCCCTTCGGCGTGCGTTCCACAATCGAGCGGATCGTGGAGAAGCTGGAGGGCAAGCACTGGATGTACACCAATTCCGACAACACGCGGCTGGTGCAGATGTGCGACGATTGCCGGGTGAAGGCGCAGTATCACGACGACAACTCGCCCTTCCGGATGGGTCAGCCGCGCCGGACGCGGACGACCGACGACTATTCCTGACGGCCCGGCCCGCCGCCCGAGGCCACCGGCGCGCCAAGGTCCAGCGGCGTAAGCGTCGCGACATAGGCCAGAATGTCGTCCACGTCGTCCAGCGTCAGGCGCACCTGCACCATCGGAACGGGGCGCTGGTCGGTGTTGGGGTCGTGAACCTCCTCGACCGCGACCAGCCCGCGATGCGGGTTGACGCCCCAGAACCCGGTGAAACGGTCGCGCCAGCCCGGCATCGACCGGATCGCCGGAAAGGACGGGGTCGAGCCGATCCCGGCGAAGGGCCTGTCGGGGTTGACCACATGACAGCGCTGGCATCGCTCGTGCGCCAGCTTCCGGCCATGGGCGGCATCCCCGCCCAGCTCAACCTTGGCTGTTGCCCGGGGCTTCGGATCGGCGGGTGTCAGCGCGACCGGTTCGAACCCGGAAATGGCTGCGCGCCCGGGAGTGCTGCGCAGCCAGTCCAGAAAGGCCGACGCCCGGCCTTCGGGGTCTCTGCGGATCCTCAGCCGGAAATCTTTGCCCTGATCGTCGGAAAACACCACGGTGCCACCGGGCCCGTCCGCCGAAAGCACCATGTCGGCGGACCCGCCGGTCACCGCCTCGACGGTGATACGGCTGCGGAACCGGAAACGCGGCAGCAGGTGTTGGTCGAATCCCTGGGCGCGCAGCGCTTCGGGCATCTTCAGCGTCAGCGGCTCCTGTGCCTCGGCCGCCGAACCCGCAATCAGGAGGATCGCGGTCACGATCCCGAGCAGTCGCTTGACATCCATTCCGGCCTCCTCCCTAACTCGGGTCCGATGCGCACATCTCGCGGTCCCATTTCACTGGACGGCTGGATGGGGCGCAATAGATTACAGGATCATCTGGGAGAAGACGGATGAACGAGGAAAGTTTCAACCTTTCAATGCGGAAATTCCTGAAGAAAGTCGGGGTGACGTCGCAGCAGAAGATCGAGGAAGCGGTCCGCGATGCCTCTGCCGATGGCAGCCTGCCCCCCGGCGCCCTGCCGGTGAAGGTGACGCTGTCGATCCCGGCAATCGGGCTGGAACATGAGGTCGAAGGCGAGATCCGGATGGAAGGCGAGGAATGAGCCAACCCGACGAGGCCGCGATCCGCGACGTTCTCTCGGGCGTCATCGACCCGGCGCGCGGCAAGGATATCGTCAGCACCGGTCAGGTGCAGAGCCTTGCGGTGCAGGACGGTCAGGTGCGCTTTATCCTCGAGGTGGACAGCGCCCGCGGCGATGCGATGGAGCCTTTGCGCGCCGCCGCCCAGAAGGCCGTCGAGGCGATGCAGGGCGTCGAGAAAGTGACGGTCATCATGACCGCACATGCCGCCGAAGGCACTGCGAAACCGGCCCCGAAACCGCAGATGGACATCCCGAACCTGCGCCCCTCCGGCCCCGCGAAGAAGCCCGAGCCGCCCAAGAAAAGCCCGCCCGAAGGGGTAAAGAAGGTGATCGCGATCGCCTCGGGCAAGGGCGGCGTCGGCAAATCCACCGTGGCAGCCAACCTGGCTGTCGCGCTGGCCGCGCAGGGCCGCCGGGTCGGTCTGCTGGACGCAGACGTTTACGGC
>JBAVQZ010000535.1:0-4797 GCA_049694515.1 Paracoccaceae bacterium
CGATCGGGGTGCATCTGGGACTGTTGCGCGCCTCGCGCCGGGCGCAGCTTTCGGCGATCCTGTCCGAGCTTTCCGAGGCGTCCGGGCAGCAACCGACGGTGATCGGCGGGGATTTCAACGAAAGATCGCAGCGCGTCGGCCTCGGCCGTCTTGTTCCGCAATTCGAAATCGTCGGCCCTGGCAAGACCTTCCACGCCCGCCGTCCGATGGCCGCGCTTGATCGGATCGCCGTCACCCCGCAGTTGCGGGTCGTCGCGCATGGGTTGAGCATGCATCCGCAGGCCGCCTTCGCCTCGGATCACCTGCCGATCTGGGCCGACCTCGCGCTTGATCAGACCGCCGCGCGACCGGCAGGCGCAAATGAAGAGGGGGCGGTCTGACGACGGTGCGCGGCGCCGCCGCTCAATCCTTCTGTCCCAAGGGCCAGCCGGGGTCCGCACCGCCCGGTTTCGAAGGCAAGTCCGGGTCTTTGCGGCGGTTGTCCCCTGTCAGGTTCGCGCGCAGCCGGGCCGAGGCGCCGCCGCTGTCGCGTGCCGCGCTGCTGCGCGCAACCTGATCCAGAACCGCCGCCACCTCGGGCAGGGAAACGTCCAGATTGGCGCTGATTTCCCGCGCGTCCAGGCCGAGATCGGCAAACATCGCGATGCTGTCATACCGCATACGCCGTTCCAGCGCCGACCAGTCCGGCGACGTGCCAGCCTCTGCCTGCCGTCCCGCGGGAAGATGCGCGCCGCCGGCGCGTCTCACCTGAAGGGGGCGTTTGTCCCGTCGGTCCTGGTCGGGACCGGGCCTGGCGCCGCCACCCGACGCGGGGCCGGACCCCGAGCCGCCATCGGGCGTCGTGCCTTCGCAAGGCAACATCGGCGGAAAATCGGCCGAGGTCAGGGTCTCCCGCTCCAGCAACAGCTTCGCGCCGGCCTCCAGATCCGCGCGCCGCTCGGTCAGAATCTTCAGCGCCCTCTCGAAAGCCTCCGCCACCAGGTTGCGCACGGCGATGTCGATCGCGGCGCCGGTTTCCTCGGAATAGTCCTTGGGGTGCGAGGTGCCGTAGAAATCGCCCATGAAAGCCTGCCGGTCCTCCTCATAGACGACCTGGCCCACCTCGCCGCCCATGCCGAAGCGCGTGACCATGCGCCGGGCGATGTCGGTGATCTTGGCCAGATCGTCGGCCGCGCCGGTGGACACTTCGTCATAAATCAGCTTCTCGGCCGCGCGGCCGCCCATCAGCACGGCCATGCGGTTTTTCAGATCCTCGGTCGACTGAAGAAAGCGGTCTTCGGTCGGCCGCTGGATGGTATAGCCCAGCGCGCCGACGCCGCGCGGGATGATAGACACCTTGTGCACCGGGTCGATGCCGGGCAGCGAGGCGGCGACAAGGGCGTGGCCCATCTCGTGATGCGCGATCACCGCGCGTTCATGCGGGTTGAGCACACGGCTCTTCTTCTCCAGCCCGGCGACGATGCGTTCGATCGCGCTGGTGAAATCGGCCATGCTGACGGCTTCTCCGCCGCGTCGCGTCGCCAGAAGGGCGGCCTCGTTGATCAGGTTGGCCAGATCGGCCCCGGTGAAACCGGGCGTCAGCCCGGCGATCTGGTCCACATCCACATCCGGTGCCAGCGTTCTGATCTTTTTGATATGGACGTTCAGGATCGCGATGCGGCCAAGCCTGTCGGGCCGGTCCACCAGGACCTGGCGATCGAAGCGGCCTGCCCGCAACAGCGCGGGGTCCAGGACCTCGGGGCGGTTGGTGGCGGCCAGCAGCACGATTCCTTCGGACGGATCGAACCCGTCAAGTTCGGTCAGAAGCTGGTTCAGCGTCTGCTCCTTCTCGTCATGGCCGCCCATGGCCGAGGGGCCGCGCGCACGCCCCAGCGCGTCCAGCTCGTCGATGAAGATGATGCAGGGCTTGGCCTTTGCCGCCTGCTGGAACAGGTCGCGCACGCGCGCCGCGCCGACCCCCACGAACATCTCGACGAACTCCGAGCCGGAGATCGAGAAGAACGGCACCCCGGCCTCGCCAGCGACGGCGCGGGCCAGCAGGGTCTTGCCGGTGCCCGGCGGTCCGACAAGCAGGATGCCCTTGGGGATGCGCGCGCCGAGCCGCCCGTAGGTCGTCGGATCGCGCAGGAAGGACACCACCTCCTTCAGTTCCTCCTTCGCCTCGTCCACACCGGCGACATCGCCGAAAGTGACCCTTGTGTCGCTCTCGACATAGATCTTGGCCTTCGACTTGCCGATCGTCATCAGCCCACCCATGCCCTGTCCGCCGGACATGCGGCGCAGGAAGAAGGACCAGATCGCGACGAAGAAGATCGCCGGGAGCACCCAGGCAAGGATGCTGCTCAGAAGGGTATTCTGCGGCTTGCCCTCCACCGTCACGCCGGACTTGGCCAGCGTTTCGGCCAGGGCGGGGTCCACCCGGTTGGTGGTGAATTCGGTCCGGCCGTCGGGCAGGGCCGTCTTGAAGCTGCCGGTGATCCGGTCTGCCCCGACCCGGACCGACTTGATCTTGCCGTCCTTTACCATCTGGGTGAACTGGGAGTAGGGAATCGGCTCAACGGTCTGCCAGGTGGCATAGAATGTCTGAAACGCCAGCCAAAGGCCGATCGCGATCACCCAGAACCAGATATCGAACCGCTGCAGTTTCTTCATTCCGGGACCCTTTCGCATCGTTTCGAATCGGCAGAGAACACAACAGCAGACCGTCGCACCTCGGCAGGGGAAAAAGCGACATTGCCGGGCACCCTTCCCCTTCTAGTCCGCGCGGCGCGGCGCCGCTTTGATCAATGTCAGTCCGGCTTGGACGATTCCGGGCTTGCCGGCCCGGTGCCCGTTTGCCGGCCGGCCGCGCCAGCCGGATCGAGAAGGCGGTAGGCCAGCAGCTTGATCGGGTCCGTCACCAGGAACCACGCGATCGCATAGCCCCAGACGGCCGCCGCCCAACCCCAGCCGATGGGTGTCATGAAGAGCCCGAAGACAGCGATCAGCGTTGCGATGGTCTGGGTGCCCAGAACCGCCATCCAGAGGATCCGGGCGGGCCGGATCGACCAGAACGGCCCGCGCGTGCGCGTCTGGAAGATGGTCAGGTGCCCCGCGACCGACAGCATCAGATACATCATGGTCTGAAGGTGGTCGCGGCTGAGGTGAAAGACATGCTCGCCCAGCAGGAACAGTCCGAAAGCGGCGATCGGACCGACGATGCCCAGCACCGTGGCGATGCCCAGCACGATCCGCATGTTCCAGGCTTCCGGCTGATTCCGGTAAAGCACGTTGTCATAGGCGATCGACAGGATCGCGCCGTCGTTCAGAAGTGCCAGCATCACGATCATGACCGCCGTCAGCGGGTAGAAGTTGAAGACCAGGATCGCCAGCGTGATGAACAGCAGGACGCGCAGCGTCTCGGCGATGCGGTAGATCGCATAGCTGTTCATCCGCTGGAAGATCTTCCGGCTTTCCTTCATCGCGTCGACGATGACCGACAGGCCGGGCGTCAGAAGCACGATGGAGGCCGCGGCCCGCGCCGCGTCGGTCGCGTCCGACACCGCGATGCCGCAATCGGCCTTTTTCAGCGGCGGCGCGTCGTTCACCCCGTCGCCGGTCATGCCCACGATATGCCCGCGCTGCTGGAGCAGCTCGACGATGCGGAACTTGTGCTCGGGGAAGACCTGGGCGAAGCCGTCGGCCTTCTCGACGTCCTCGGCCTGCCCCTCGGTCTCCTGGTGCTTGTCGTCGGCGAAGCCGCCTGCCTCGAGGATATTGGTGCCCAGGCCCAGTTTCCGGGCGGTCTCCTGCGCGATGGCGATGGCGTCGCCGGTGATCATCTTGACCGCCACGCCCATCTGGCGGGCCGTGGCGATGGTTTCCTTCGCATCGTCGCGCGGCGGGTCGAACAACGGCAGCACGCCGAGGAACCGCCAGTCGCCATCGCCATCGGCCCGCGCCACGCCCAGCGCGCGGAAGCCGCGCGCCGCGAAATCGTTCACCGCCTTCGTCACGGCATCCTTCACCTCTCCGTCATCGGCGGCAAGGGCCAGGATCACCTGCGGCGCGCCCTTGGTGACCTTGAACGTCTTGCCGTCGGGGCCGGTGACGGCGGCCTCGGTGCGCTTGTCGGTCGGGTTGAAGGGCCGGAAATGGCCGACCTCGTAGCCGTCCAGCGCCTGATCGCCGGGCAGCCCGGCCAGCACCGCCAGGTCGATCGTGTCGCTGTCATCCTCGCGCGAGGCCAGCGCGGCGGAGAGGATCACCTGCTCGGGCCCGGTCCCGCCCACGCAGAACGGATCGCCCAGCGTCAGCTCGTTGCGGGTCAGCGTGCCGGTCTTGTCGGAACACAGAATGTCGACGCCCGCCAGTTCCTCGATCGCCGCCAGCCGCGTCACGATCGCCTGCTTCCCGGCCAGCAGGCGCGCGCCCACCGCCATGGTCACGGACAGCACCGTGGGCATCGCCACGGGAATCGCCGCCACGGTCAGCACCAGCGCGAATTGCAGCGTCGTCACCGGCGCATCGCCGCGCCACAGCGCCACCGCGACGATCGTCGCCACCAGAACGGCGGCCAGCACGATAAGGTAGTTGCCGATCCGCAGCACCGCCTTCTGGAAATGGCTGACGGTCTGTGCCTCCTCGACCAGTTTCGCGGTCCTGCCGAAATAGGTGTCCGAGCCGGTGGCATAGACCAGCGCGCCGATCTCGCCCTGCCGCAGGATCGAGCCGGAGAACACCGCGTCGCCCGGTTCGACCTCGACCGGCAGCGACTCGCCGGTCAGGGCCGATTGATCGACCTGCACCGGGTCACCG
>JBAVQZ010000536.1:0-2127 GCA_049694515.1 Paracoccaceae bacterium
CCCCTGGCCCAGCGCCGCGCCGAGGATCGCCATGGTCGCGGGGCCGGGACTGATCACGGCCAGCGCCCAGCCGGCCAGAAGCGGAAGCAGGACGGAAAGCGTCATCAGCCGCGCGCCTCGTCCATCAGGCGGCGCATCTCGGCAATCGCGGGGCCAAGGCCGCGGAAGATCGCTTCGCCGATCAGGAAATGCCCGATATTCAGCTCCATCACTTCGGGAAACGCTGCGACGGGTTTTACCGTGTCGTAGGTCAGGCCATGCCCCGCGTGAACCTCCAGGCCCAGCGTGTGCGCGTAGGCCGACATCTCGCGCAGGCGTTCGAGTTCCGCGTCGCGGGCATCCAACCGGCCCTCGGCATGAGCATCGCAATAGGCGCCGGTATGCAGTTCGATCACCGCCGCGCCGATCCGCGCGGCAGCCTCGATCTGGGGCTTGTCGGCGGCGATGAAGATCGACACCCGGCAGCCCGCCTCGCGCAGCGGCGCGATGAAATGCGCCAGCCGGTTCTCGTCCTGCGCGACTTCCAGCCCGCCCTCGGTCGTCCGCTCCTCGCGTTTTTCGGGCACGATGCACACGGCATGGGGTCTATGGCGCAACGCGATGGACTGCATCTCCTCCGTCGCGGCCATTTCCAGGTTCAGCGGCACCGAAAGCGCATCCATCAACCCGTCTATGTCGGAGTCCGAAATGTGCCGCCGATCCTCGCGCAGATGCGCGGTAATGCCGTCGGCCCCGGCCTCCTCGGCCAGCTTCGCCGCGCGCAGAGGGTCGGGATAGGCGCCGCCGCGCGCATTCCGCACGGTTGCCACATGGTCGATATTCACCCCCAGCCGCAGCCGGCCCAGCGGCTTGACGTCGCGTTGCTCCATGACCCCTGTCCTTTCCGTCCTGCGGCGCGTTCAGGCGCCTCTGTCCGCTTTCTTGCCGGCCGCCGCCTTGGCGCGCAGTTCGGCCAGTTTCTTCTTGATCCGGCCCCGGCGGTGCTTCTGATAGGCCGCGATGACCGGCACGCTGAGGTAATAGCACACCAGCGCGCTGACGATACCGGGGATGATCCCGCCCACCAGATAGGGCAGAAAGACCTCGTGGTAAAAGCGGATCAGGTTGCTCCAGTTCGCGTCGGTCGAGGTGAACAGCGCGATGAAGTTATGCAGCAGATCCCACCCGGCGCCGACAAACTTGTCCACCAGCGATTCCTCGACATGCTCGTCGAAGCGCGAGCCCAGCAGGAAATGCCCGGTCTTCAGCGCCACCACGCCGATCGGGATATAGGTCAGCGGGTTGCCGAAAAAGGTGCCCGCGATCGCAGCCACGATATTGCCGTTCATGATCCGCGCAATCACCGCCGCGATCACGAAATGCAGCCCGTAAAACGGCGTAAAGGATGTGAATACCCCCGCGAAGATTCCCCGGGCGATCCGCTCGGGCGTGTCGGGCAGGCGGCGCACCCGGTGGCGGACGTAGTGAAACGCCCGCGCCCATCCCCCTTTGGGATAGACGAACTCCGCCAATGTGCGGAGGATGGAGCGTTTTTCGCGGCGCTTGAAAACCAAGCCGGGCAATCCTCATCCGTGGTCAGGGCTTGCGGGACGCATCCCTGTAGCGTTCGATTGCGGCCACGTCGCTGTCCGCCTCCAGCGCGGTCATGACCGTGTGCAGATGCTCCACATCCCGAAGATCCGCATCTATCAGCAGCCGATAGAAATCGGGTTTGCGGTCGGCGAAATGCATGTCCGAGATATTGGCCTTCTGCTCTCCGATCAATGTGCAGATTCGTCCCAGAACGCCAGCATCGTTTCGGATCGTTGCATCAAGCGTGACCGTGTAGGCCGCCGGATGCCGTCCCGAATGCCAGTGCAGATCGACCCAGCGCTCGGGCTGATCCTCCAGCTCGGCCAGCGCCGGGCAGTCGATGGCATGCACCACCACGCCACGGCCGCGATAGGTGATGCCGACGATCCGTTCGCCCGGCACCGGCTGGCAGCAGGGCGCGCGGGTGAAGCTCTGCCCCGGCGCAAGGCCCGCCACCGCGCGATCGGTGTCGATCTCGTCGCCGGTGTCGATGGCCAGGTCGGGATAAAGAACCTCGACCACCTCACGGGCGCGCAGCTCGGCGCTGCCCAGGCG
>JBAVQZ010000537.1:0-5758 GCA_049694515.1 Paracoccaceae bacterium
CGGAGAGCTGGCCCGGCTGGGGCTGCACGACCACCTGTCGGCGCAACGCTCCAACGGGCTGCGCGCCATGGTCGAACGCATCCGCCTGCTGGCGGGCGAGGCGGCGACGGCCTGATGATCGACGCCGGTAGCTAGGCGCCGCCCTGGTTGCGCGCGCGATAGTGGCGCAGAACGTAGAGCCGGATCGCCGAGGCGAGCCCCATCTCCAGCCCGCGATCTGCGTCAATCTCGGCCGCCAATGCATTGATTGGAATAGATTTCTGTTCAGCAATTTCGCGGAAGGCCTGCCAGAATTCCGCCTCCAGAGACACGCTGGTGCGGTGCCCCTTCAGGGTGAGCGAATGTTTGACCGGGCGGCTCATGGCCGCAGGATAGGCCGCGCCCTGCCGCATGGCAATCGAACCGGCGTGACGGTCCGGGCCGGCAGTGCTATGGTGCGTGATGGCCGCGAATGCGGCACGACAGGCATGGACCCGACCGCGCGGCGCATTTCACCAGAAAGGGTTTACCATGTTTATCGCACGCATGCATATCGAGGCCCGCTTCGGCCACAAGCAGAAGGCGCTGGAATTGTTCCGCAAATGGGACAAGGAGATCGGCCCGAAGGCCGGCATCCCGGCCGGCAGCCAGACCATTCTATCCGGTTCGATCGGCGCGAAGGAGGCGGCCTTCGAAATGGAGATGAAGATCAAGAATCTGGCCGAGCTGGACGGCATCTTCGCGAAGCTCGCCGACATTCCCGAACACGCCAAATGGGGCCAGGAGATGGAGCCGCACGTGGTGTCGGGCTCCAACTACTGGCAGATTTTCCGGGTGGTCGAGTAGGCTCAACCGTTCCCGTCGGTGTCCCGGCGATGCGCGTCCAGCGTGGCGCGGGCCTTGTCGGCCCGCGCCTTTTCCAGCGCCCTTTCGGCCTTCGTTCTGCCGAATTTCACCGCGTTTTCATCTGCCTCGGCACGTTTCTTCATGCGAGCGCGCGTTTTTCGCGCGGCGCCGAGGTTGACCGGCTTGGTCATCAGCCCTTGGGGCCGATCATCTGCTCGGGCCGCACCACGCGGTCGAAGGTTTCGGCGTCCACGAAGCCCAGGTTGATCGCCTCTTCCTTGAGCGTGGTGCCGTTCTTGTGCGCCGTCTTGGCGACGGTCGTGGCGTTGTCATAACCGATCTCGGGCGCCAGCGCCGTGACCAGCATCAGGGATTCGCGCATAAGCTTCTCGATCCGGTCGCGGTCGGCGCGAATGCCCGCAACGCAATTGTCGGTGAAAGCCGCCGCCGCGTCGCCCAGAAGCTGCATGGATTGCAGCACGTTATAGGCCATCATCGGCTTGTAGACATTCAACTCGAAATGCCCCTGGCTGCCGGCAAAGCCCACCGCGGCGTCGTTGCCCATCACATGCGCGCAGACCTGGGTGATCGCCTCGGCCTGGGTCGGGTTCACCTTGCCCGGCATGATCGAGGAGCCGGGCTCGTTCTCGGGCAGCATCAGCTCGCCCAGCCCGCAGCGCGGGCCGGAGCCGAGAAAGCGGATGTCGTTGGCGATCTTGAACAGCGAGGCCGCGACGCCGCGCAGCGCGCCGGACATCTCGACCATCGCGTCATGCGCGGCAAGCGCCTCGAACTTGTTGGGGGCGGTGACGAAGGGAAGCTGGGTGATCTCGGCCATCTTTCCGGCGACCAGCTCGCCCCAGCCTTTCGTGGTGTTCAGCCCGGTGCCGACAGCGGTGCCGCCCTGCGCCAGCTCGTAGATTCGGCCAAGCGCGGCCTTCACCCGCTCGATGCCCATCGCGACCTGATGGGCATATCCGGAAAACTCCTGGCTCAGTGTCAGGGGCGTGGCGTCCATTGTGTGGGTGCGGCCGATCTTTATGATGCCGTCGAACTCCTGCACCTTCATCTCCAGCGCCGCGTGCAGCCTGGCGAGGCCCGGCAGCAGCACGTCATGCGCCGTCGTCGCGGTGGCGATGTGCATCGCGGTGGGGAAGGTGTCGTTCGAGCTCTGCCCCATGTTGCAGTGGTCGTTCGGATGCACCGGGTCCTTGCTGCCGATCGTGCCGCCCAGGATCTCGATCGCGCGGTTGGCGATCACCTCGTTGGCGTTCATGTTGGACTGCGTGCCGGAACCGGTCTGCCAGACGACCAGCGGGAAATTGTCGTCGAACTTGCCCGCCACGACCTCGGACGCCGCCTGTTCGATGGCCTTTCCGCGGCGCTCGTCGAGCTTGCCGAGCTCCATGTTGGCCTGCGCGCAGGCCTGCTTGATGACGCCAAGCGCGCGGACGATCGCCACCGGTTGCTTTTCCCAGCCGATGGGGAAATTCATCAGGCTGCGCTGTGTCTGCGCGCCCCAGTATTTCTCGGCGGGAACTTCAAGCGGTCCGAAGCTGTCGCTCTCGGTGCGGGTCTCGGTCATGGAATTGCTCCTCCGGTATGCGGTCGCATCCATGTAGCCAAGCCGTCACGGCAAGACAATCATCTGTTCGGCTGCCGTGTCATTTCCGGAAACTGTCCAGGCTCACGATCTCGGCGTCCCGCTCGCCGTCCTCGTCCTGCCCGGCGACGTCGGCCTCTTCCTGGTCCTCTTCCTCATCGTCGTCGCTTTCCTGCGTCTCGAAGCGCAGGCCGAACTCGACCGAGGGGTCCACGAAGGTCCGGATCGCATCGAAGGGAATGAACAGCGGCTCGGGGCTGTCGCCGAAATTCAGTGTGACCGAGAAGGCGTCCTCGCCGACCTCAAGATTGTCGAACCAGTGCTGAATCACCACCGTCATCTCCTCGGGATAGCGGTCATGCAGCCAGTCCGCGATTCGCACGTCGGGATGGGTCGTGTCGAAGGTGATGAAGAAATGATGCTGCCCCGGCAGGCCGTTTTGGGCCACGTCCGAAAGGACATGACGGATCAGCCCGCGCATGGCGCTGTGCATGAGATTTCCGTAGTCGATCCCGTGGGACATGAACACACCCGAAGCCTGTTTTGAATTCAGCATAAGGGATTCGGAGGTTAATGAAAGAGGAAGGCGACGGCGATTTCGTGGGTCTCACCGGATCGCGCCCGCCGCCGCGCCCAGAAGCGCCATCAGGGCAAGCACCGTCAGCAGGTTCCAGCGCCGCCACAGCAGCAGGGCGCCGGCGACGAGGGCCAGAGCCAGCGCGGCGGGGTCGAGCGTGGCAGGGTCAGGCGCGATGAGGTGCACGGGGCCCGCACGCCACAGACCCACCGTGCCGAAGAAGACATGCGCCGCGAACCAGAGCGAGAGATTCAGAATCACGCCGACCACCGCGGCCGTCACCGCGCTCAACGCCGCCGAGAGGCGCGGCAGATGCGCCAGCCGGTCGATGTAAGGGGCGCCGGCAAAGATCCAAAGGAAGCAAGGCGCGAAGGTCATCCAGAGCGTGACCAGGGCGCCGGCCATGCCCATCGCCCAGCCGCCCGCCTTGAACGCGGCAAGGTATCCCACGAACTCCGTCACCAGGATCAGCGGACCGGGCGTGGTTTCTGCCAGGCCCAGCCCGTCCATCATCTCGGGGGTGCTCAGCCAGCCATGCTCGGCGACGACGGCCTGGGTCATGTAGGCAAGCACCGCGTAGGCGCCGCCGAAGGTGACCACCGCGAGCTTGGAGAAGAACAGCGCGATCTGCGCCAGCAGGCCGGGGTGGATCAGCCAGAGCAGGGCCAGCGGGACAAGCCACACCGCGGCCCAAAGCGCAATGGTGGCCACGGTTTTCGGCTGGTCGGCCGTGGCGGGCGCGGGCGGCGGCGCTCCGCGTGCCGTGAGATGGCCGTAAAGCGCAGCCAGCCCGATGATCAGCGGAAAGGGCAGGGCCAGGGCGAAGATTCCCAGAAAAGACAAGCCCGCGATTGCCCATCGGCCCGGGCCGTGCAGCGCGCGGCGGGCAACCTTCAGCAGCGCCTCGATCACGATCACCACGACCGTCGCCTTGACGCCCAGGAACAGCGCCTTCGCCAGCGGCACACCGCCCCACGCGCCATACGCCATCGCCAGCGACAGCACCACCGCCGCGCCCGGAAGCACGAAAAGAAGCCCCGCCGCAAGTCCGCCGGGCACGCCGCGCAACCGCCAGCCGGAATAGGTGGCAAGCTGCATCGCCTCGGGCCCCGGCAGCAGCATGCAGAAGGACAGCGCGCGCAGGAACTGGTCCTCGTCCAGCCAGCCGCGCTTTTCCACCAATTCGCGGTGCATCAGGGCGATCTGCGCCGCCGGCCCACCGAAGGACATCAGGCCGATGCGACCGAAGACGCGGAAAAGCGCGGAATGGGAAGGTGTGTCCATGGGTATCAGTCGCGCAGTCATGGCAAGGAATGGCAACAGCGATGTGCCGGGCGCCGGACAGCGGCCGGGTGCCTGTGATGGCGCGAATGGAAGTGGCTTCGGTGGGATAAAGTGCAGGCTTCTGTTGCCAGGTGCCTGCGAACCCCGCCTTACCTTGCTAGAGGCAAGGGCTTAAGTTTTCGGTTTGGTTACTGCTTACGCAGCAACGGCCACCGGAGCACGGTTGTCATTGGCAACTATCATGCTTGGACCGATAACGGTGGTACCTCACCGGGCGAAAGCTAACCCCTTTAGACGTCCGTCGATCCTGTTTCGGCCCCATGATCCCGCCAATGTGGGATATATGGTGGAGCCGCCGGGTACCGCCCCCGGGTCCGATCCGCTTATTACGGGCGCGTTTATCGCCATAGTCCCTTGCAGGACAGAAGGAATGTAGGCGCGCGCCGGGCCCGCTGCAAGGGAATGTTGCCGCATCGGGGCTTTCTTTGTCGGGTCATTTTTGCAAGACAGTCGGTCAGGCGGCGATTCCCGCGCGGGCCGCGGGCCGCCGGTGGAACGAGAGGAGCGAGCCTGTGATCACTCCGGAATACTGCCGCGTCATGGCGCGCTACAACCGTTGGCAGAACGGCAGCCTTTATGCCGCAGCCGAGGCGCTGGACGGCGCGGCGCGGCAGGCCGATCGCGGGGCGCATTTCGGCTCGATCGAGGCAACGCTGAACCACCTGCTCTGGGCCGACCATGTCTGGATGAGCCGCCTGGATGGCTGGACGAAGCCGCAGGTCGGCATTCCGGGCAGCGTGTCATTCACCGCCGACTGGGAGGAGCTGCGCTCCAAGCGCCGGATCACGGATGCGCGCATCACCCGCTGGGCCGAGGCGCTGGCACCGGGCGATCTTGACGGGCCGCTCGTCTGGCATTCCGGCGCGCTGGGGCGTGACGTGCAAAAGCCGCTGGCGCTGTGCGTGATGCATCTGTTCAATCACCAGACCCATCACCGCGGGCAGGTTCACGCGATGCTGACCGCCGCCGGGGCGAAACCCGACGATACCGATCTGTTCATGGTGGACGATCGCTGAGACAACGAGGAGGAACTCCATGTTCAGGGCACTGCTTGTCGAGAAGGACGAAGAGGGCAAGACCCACGCCGCCGTGCAGGAGCTGGACGAGTCCCGCCTGCCCGAGGGCGAGGTGACGGTGGCGGTCGAGTATTCGACCGTGAACTACAAGGACGGGCTGTGCATCGGCCCCGGCGGCGGGTTGGTGCGCACCTATCCGCATGTGCCGGGGATCGACTTCGCGGGCACCGTCGAGGAGTCCTCGGATGATCGCTACAAGCCCGGCGACAAGGTGGTGCTGACCGGCTGGCGCGTGGGCGAGGCGCATTGGGGCGGCTTCGCCCAGAAGGCGCGGGTCAAGGCCGACTGGCTGGTGCCGCTGCCCGGCGGGCTGGACGCGCGGCAGGCCATGGC
>JBAVQZ010000538.1:0-2291 GCA_049694515.1 Paracoccaceae bacterium
GGAATGCGCCGAGGATCTGGCCCGGATCGAGGCGCAGGACGTCGGCAAGCCGCTGACCCAGGCGCGGGCCGATGCGCTGGCGCTGGCGCGCTACATGGAGTTCTACGGCGGGGCGGCCGACAAGGTAACTGGCGAGACGATCCCGTATCTGGACGGCTATACCGTCTATACCCTGCGCGAGCCGCATGGCGTGACGGGCCATATCGTGCCTTGGAACTACCCGATGCAGATCATCGGCCGCTCGGTCGGCGCGGCGCTGGCGATGGGCAACGCCTGCGTTCTGAAACCGGCCGAGGAGGCCTGCCTGACCGCGCTGGCCTTCGCCCATCTGGCCGAGGAGGCCGGGCTGCCCGCTGGCGCGCTCAATGTCGTTCCCGGGCTGGGGGAGGAGGCCGGCGCGGCGCTGACGGCACATTCCGGTATTCACCACATCTCCTTCACCGGGTCGGTGGGCGTGGGCAAGCTGGTCCAGGCCGCGGCGGCGCAGAACGTGGTGCCCGTCACGCTGGAGTTGGGCGGCAAGTCCCCACAGGTGGTCTTTGCCGATGCCGATCTGGACGCGGCGCTGCCCTTCCTGGTGAATGCCGGCGTGCAGAACGCGGGCCAGACTTGCTCGGCCTCGTCGCGGATCCTGGTGCAGCGGCAGGTCCATGACGAGTTGCTCGCGCGGATGGCCGACCGCTACGGCGCCCTTCAGGTCGGTCCCGCGCTCGAAGACCTGAATGTCGGCCCGCTGATCTCGGCCCGGCAGAAGCAGATTGTGGAAGGCTACCTCGAGCTTGCCGGAGATCTGGAGACTGCGGCGCGGGGCAGGATCATCGGCAATGCCCCGGCGGGCGGGTATTACGTGGCGCCGACGCTGCTGGCGGGCGTCACGCCAGAGCACCGCCTGGCCCGGGAAGAGATATTCGGCCCCGTGCAGGTGGTCATCCCGTTCGAGGACGAGGAAGAGGCCGTCGCGATCGCCAATGGCACCGATTACGGGCTTGTCGCCTCGGTCTGGTCATCCGACGGGGGGCGGCAGATGCGGCTGGCCAAACGGCTGCGCGCCGGTCAGGTGTTCATCAACAATTACGGCGCCGGCGGCGGCGTGGAGTTGCCTTTCGGCGGAGTCGGCAAGTCCGGTCATGGCCGCGAGAAGGGGTTTGAGGCGCTTTACGGCTTTTCCGCGCTCAAGACCGTCGCGGCGCATCACGGCTGATCAGTGGGTGTGGCGGGGGTCCATCATCCCTTCCTTCACGCCGAAGCGGATAAGCAGCACGTTGACCGGATAGGCCGCGATCAGCCCACAGGTCAGCGAAACGATGATCGACGACCAGAAGCGCACGTCGCCCATCGTCGCCTGCCCGGCAAGAAGAAGGTCCACGGTGATCGCGACGACCTCCATCACCGCGATGCTGGGCGTTTCGGCAATGAAGGCGTCGCGCATCGCGGTGTTCAGCGGGACGCCGTCCTGCATCAACGGCCCGACCGTCAGAGCGTATCCGGCGAAATAGGCCAGTGCAAAGGTAATGAGCGCCGTGCCGGTATTGCCGAGCGACAGCAGGCCCGCGGCGATGAAAACGCCGGCGATCTCGCCCATGCCGCACCCCGAATAGCAATGCGCGACCGAGCGGAACCCGCGCCGCCAAATGCTGTCGCGGCGGATCTCCTTGCGGCCCGTCAGCCAGTAGATCGCCAGCCCCAGCGGGCCGGAATAGAGGACGGTGAACAGCCAGACCACCTTCATCAGCGACATCAGGTGGCTGTTGTTCCGGCGCAGGTCGTGGACCAGCAGGACCACGCTGGGCAGCATCAGGGCCGCCCAGGCGATCAGGAACGCGGGTTGGGAAATCGCGTCGGAGATGCGTTGCAAATCCCCTCCTTGCCATCGGATGCCCGGTGGACACGAGGCTCAACGTGCCGAAAGGCCTGCAGTTCCCGGACCGATCAGGCGTGGATCGCCCCGTCGCCGCAGGCCAGCGCGGCCTCGCGGACCGCTTCGGAATAGGTCGGGTGAGCGTGGCAGGTCAGCGCCAGGTCCTGCGCCGCCGCGCCGAACTCCATCGCCACGCAGATCTCGTGGATCAGGTCGCCCGCCGAGGGCCCGATGATATGCGCGCCCAGGATGCGGTCGGTTTCCTTGTCGGCCAGGATCTTGACGAAACCGTCACCGGCGAAGTTCGCCTTGGCCCGTCCGTTGCCCATGAACGAGAACTTGCCGACCTTGAAGGCGCGGCCCTCCTCCTTCAACTGCTCCTCGGTCTTGCCCACGGCGGCGACCTCGGGGTGGGTGTAGATCACGCTGGGGA
>JBAVQZ010000539.1:0-2990 GCA_049694515.1 Paracoccaceae bacterium
AAGAAGAGCATCTGAACCTGGCATACCGGTGGTTCTGCCGCCTCGACCTGACCGACCGCATCCCGGATCACTCGACGTTCTCCAAGAACCGCCATGGCCGTTTCCGGGAGAGCGAACTGCTGCGCCATCTGTTTGAGACCACGGTCGCACGATGCATTGCCGAAGGGCTGGTCAGCGGCCAGCGTATGGCCATTGATGCCAGCCTGATCGAGGCGGACGCCAACAAGCAGAACTCGACGCCGAAGGAAGGCTGGGACGCGGCACGGATCGACCCGGCGAATGCACCCCGCGCCGTTCGCGAGTATCTCGACACGCTGGATGAGGCTGCCTTCGGGGCCGCCAGCGAGGTCCAGCCCAAGTTCATGTCTCATTCAGACCCGGCCAGCCAGTGGACCGCAGCGCGTAAGGGGCCAGCGTTCTTCAGCTATTCCGACAATTATCTGATCGACACGGATCATGGCGTCATCGTTGATGTCGAGGCGACGCGGTCGATCCGGCAGGCCGAAGTCGGATCGACCAAGACCATGCTGGATCGGGTGAAGGCCAGGTTCGACGTGCATCCCGAGCGCCTGATAGCCGACACCGCCTACGGCACCGGACCGATGCTGGGCTGGCTGGTCGACCGCAAGATCGCCCCGCACATCCCCGTCTTCGACAAGTCCGGCCGCAGCGACGGCACCTGGACCCGGGCAGACTTCGAGCGGGACGCAGACAACAACCGATACATCTGCCCGGAAGGCCAGGAGCTGAAGCAGTTCCGCCGGAACTACTCCGATCCGAACCGGGGGCCGACCGGCAAGGGCGTCGCCAAGTATCGCGGTCTCAAGAACGTCTGCCAGGCCTGCCCCTCGAAAACGCGCTGCTGCCCGAACATGGACTTTCGCTCCATTACCCGCGAAGAACACGAAGACGCTCGCCAGGTCGCCCGCGACATCGCCATGACCAGGCAATACGAGGTCTCGATGAAGCTTCGGAAGAAGGTCGAGATGCTCTTCGCGCACCTCAAACGCATCCTTGGCCTCGGCCGGCTCCGATTACGTGGCCCATGCGGCGCAAATGACGAATTTCTCCTCGCCGCCACCGCCCAGAACCTCCGGAAGCTGGCCAAGATATTTCCCGCACCGCAGCAAACGCGAAAAGCCTGACAAGAAAGGCAGCTGCGCCAGTCACGAGCCCCAATATTCGGCGCGCGCGAACGGGTGTTTTTCCACATGGAGTAATCCCGATCTGTCTCTGCCAGGGGTCCGGTACAATGGACCGGCAACATCAGAGAGGAACTGACCAATGGAATATTATGCTGGTTTGGATGTCTCGATGGAGGAGACGCACATTTGCGTCCTTGATCGTGAGGGAGCACTGATACGGGAGGGCAAAACGCGATCATCACCTGCCACGATTGCGCGGTTTCTCGCAGATGGTCCGCCGTGTGAACAGGTCATCTTCGAGACGGGCAGGATGGCGCCAATGCTCTATCACGGGCTGGTCGAACAGGGCATCCCGATCCAGTGCGTTGAGAGCAGGCAGGCTTATCAGGCGCTGAAGTCTCTGGCGGGGCACAAGACGGATCGCAATGATGCCCGCGGCCTGGCGCATCTGGCACGCACGGGGTTCTACAAACCGACACACGTCAAATCCTTGTCGGCCCATGCGATCCGTTCCCTGATTGCAGCCCGCAAAAAGCTGGTCGGCCAACGCGTGACCATCGATAATCAGATCCGGGGACTGGTCGTCGTGTTCGGCGTTCGGTTGCCGCGCGCGTTGTCGCCGGCATTCAAGGACGCGGCGCTGAAGGTCAGTGATGGCGTGCCGGGTCTTCATGCCGCGCTTTGCGGGCTCTTTGCAGCGCGCGAAGCAATCCTCACGGCGGTTGCGGCAATCGATGCCGACATGAAAAGGATGGTCCGAAAGTCCAAGGTCTGTGCGCGTCTCATGACGGTTCCCGGTATTGGTCCAATCACAGCCCTGGCCTTCGCGGCCGCAATTGACGAGCCCTCGCGCTTCAAGAGATCGCGTGATGTCGGGGCCTACCTCGGGCTCGTTCCCCGACGATATCAATCCGGTGAAATCGACTATACGGGCAGCATCTCAAAGCGGGGCGATGTCAGGGTTCGTACGCTTCTTTACGAGGCCGCCAACGTGATGCTTACAAGATGTTCTGGCACTCTCAAGCTGAAGACATGGGCGCTGGAAATCGGGGCTCGCTCGACAATGAGGAAGGCCAGAGTGGCTCTGGCCAGGCGTCTCGCCATCATCATGCATGCGATGATGCGTGACGGGACCGAGTTCCAGTTCGCATAACGGCGATCACGATAACAAACGCGAGGATTTCTATACCAGAGCTCCCATCCGGGACGACGTCCGAGGGAGGGCGTGCAACACGGCGACGATTCTGTAGCAACAGCCGGAACCAACGGCACGATTGCGGTTTCCACCTTGCCGACACACACCCAGCCCACCCCATAATGAACCACCGAGTTCGAAGAGAACAAAGGCAACCTCAGACGCAAGAAGAAGGAAGCTCAGAAAACGCGCATTGACAGATTAGAGAACACAATCGGCCCAAAGCCGCCGCTGGCCGATGTTTTGAATGCTGCGCGGCAGCGTCACCAGACCGGCCATTCGTTCATCGCGCAGCATTTTCACCGATCGGATGACGGCTGTGCGGGACTTTTCGGACCTTCGGCTTATCTGCGCAGATGAGAGCAGGCGGTACCTATCTGACATCTATGCAGAGACGCGTTACGTGTCCAAAACCGAACCGACGCGCGTAACTAATCCGTTCCATGCGAGCCCCTGCTCATGCGGCGGATGAACTCAGGCATCTGGATCGGGGTTAGATAGGAACCGTCACTGCCTTGAAGCATGAAATCCTCGCTCATGGCCAGCGCATGACGACGCGCATAGCGCATGGTCACTCCATTGATGCGAGCCACGGCGCGCGCATCGAGTTCGGTTGGCAGGTCGGGCGCATCGAGCGGGCCATATAGTGC
>JBAVQZ010000540.1:0-3429 GCA_049694515.1 Paracoccaceae bacterium
CGGCAAGGGCCGGATCACCGGCGGTTCCGCCGGGGCGGCCGGTGCCTCGCGCCCCGCGACAAAGGTGCCGCGCCCGACATGGGCGATCAGTTTGCCCGCTTCGGTCAGCCGCTGATAGGCGCGTGCCACGGTGCCGGGCGTGATGTTCAGGCTGAAGGCCAGATCGCGCACTGTCGGCATCTTGTCGCCGGGGGCCAGGTTGCCCTCGTGGATTGCCCGCTCGATCGAACCGGCCAGCACCCGATATTTGGGCCCGGCGCCACCGGAAAGATCAATTTTCGAAATTGTATCCATTACAATTTTTCTCTGGCCTTCCCTATCGCCACTTTGTATCCATGGATTGTAACGAAGATCAATTATTGTATCCACACAAAAGACCTGACGCCATGCCCACGATTTCCTTGAACGCCGCATCGCCCACTCGCCGCAGGGATACAGTTTCCCCGGGGGTTTTCGCAAGGCGCCACGCCATGTCGGTGCTTGGTGTTTTCGTTCGGTGGAATGCGCGGTTCCGGATGCGCTCCGCCCTCGCCCGGCTCACGGATGCCGAGCGCAGGGACATGGGGCTCAGCCGGGCCGACATCGCCGACGAGATCGCCAAGCCTCTCTGGCGCGGCTGACCGTCAGGAAAACCCCTTACTGGGCCGGGCAAAATGCCCGGCCTTTTTTATGTTTTTGTGCGCGCGTGCGAGGCGGGCGCACGAAACCGATCAGCAGCGAACGATACGGTAGGTTCCGTCGGCCCGGGCATAGGCACATTCGTTGGTCTTCTGGTTGCGCGCAACCAGCGTGCCCACGGTGGCACCGGCCAGGCCCGCGATAATCACCCAGTCGTCATCGGCATTCAGCGCCTTCGCCGTCAGAATGCCTATCGTTGCGCCGGCAAGGCCGCCGATCACCATGTCCTGGTCATGTCGGCTCATGTTGTCGCAGCCAGAAGCCGCCAGGAGACTGGCACAAGCCGTCATCAGCAATATCTTACGCATTGGATACACCTCCTCTGACCGGCGATGGATTGCCGCCGGTTCGCCATGATCCGTAACAGAAAATTTCCCTGTCGCCGTTGATCTCGGTCAAGCGGCCGGCGGGATCGAATAGGTGAGGGAGGCACGGGCGACCGGGGCCTCCTGCCCGTCGGAGTGAATGAGTGCGTCGCCTACCGCCAGCACCCGGCCCAGCTTGAGCAGCTTCGCCTCGCAGATCAGGTCCTTCCCCGCGGCGGGCTTGCGCATGAAATCGATCGAGCAGTTCGTCGTCACCGCCAGCGCCTGCGGACCGATCATCGCCAGCACCGCAAGGTAGATCGACACGTCGGCCAGCGAGAACATCGCCGGCCCCGACACGGTGCCGCCGGGGCGCAGATGCCGCTCGGCCACGTTCAGGCGAACGCGAACCGTCATGGCACCCAAATCCTCGATCGTGAAATCGCCGCCGACCTGCGGAAACTCCGCCTTCAGGAACGCCTCCAGCGCCGCGATGTCCATTACCGGATTCATGCTCTTTCACCTCCCTCGATTGCGTCCTAGACTTCGCCGCAAACGGGAGGAATGACAAGATGAGTGACGAGATCCTGCTGCGCGAAGATCGGAACGGCGTCGCCGAACTGACGCTGAACACGCCGAACAAGCTGAACGCGCTTAGCGACGCGATGCTGGCCGCGCTTCAGGCGCAGATCGACGCGCTGCGCGAGGATGGCGAAACGCGTGCGGTGATCCTGCGCGGCGCGGGCAAGGCGTTCTGCGCCGGCCACGACCTGAAAGAGATGCAGGCGGGTCGTCAGACCGAGGATGGTGGCCGCGCCTATTTCGCCGATCTTTTCACCCGATGCACGAAAGTCATGACCGGACTGCAGCGCATCCCGCAGCCGGTGATCGCCGAAGTGCACGGCATCGCCACCGCGGCGGGCTGCCAGCTCGTCGCCTCTTGCGACATGGCGGTGGCGGCCGAGGGCACGAAGTTCGGCGTGAACGGGGTGAATATCGGCCTGTTCTGCTCCACCCCGATGGTGGCGCTGTCGCGCAACGTGCTCCGCAAGCAGGCATTCGAGATGCTGACGACGGGCCAGTTCATCGGCACCGAGCGGGCCGAGGCGATCGGCCTGATCAACCGCGCCGTGCCGCAGGACGATCTTGGCACGGAAGCGCGCGAGTTGGCGGAGCTGGTCGCCTCCAAGCTGGTTGCGGCAGTGAAGATCGGCAAGCAGACGTTTTACGAGCAGATCCAGATGCCGCTGGACCAGGCCTATGCCTATGCGGGCGACGTGATGGTGCAGAACATGCTTTACCGTGACACCGAGGAAGGCATCAGCGCCTTTCTGGAAAAGCGCCCGCCGGACTGGCAGAACTAGGTAGGCACGCGCTCAGTCGTATCCGAAGGCTTCGTAATCTGCGGCGAAGATGTCGCGGACCCGGCGGCGCTGCGCCTCGCTCAAGGGCGCGCGTTCCGCCTGTGAGCTGTTGAACCGCTGCGACAGCACGTCGGGCGGCGGAAAGCCGGGACGGCCGCCCATTTCGAACACGTGCGGCAAGTCAGTCTCGATCCTCTCCAGCTTGCCGATGAAGTCGTAATCCACCTGGCCGTAAGCGATGTTGATCACCTGTGGGCGAAAATGCGCGCTGGTGCGCAGCGGGTCGATCTCCAGCCCGTGCTCCACATAGTCCAGGAACACGTCGAAATTCTCGCTCTCGGGCCGGTCTTCCGAAAAGCCGTGCGCGCGCATCCCCTCCATGTGGTTATGCGTGGCCAAGTTGTTTTGATCGACGAAGAAATTGGTGAAGGCGGAATAGGCCCGCGCCTCGGGGTCGCGCGAGAAGGTGAAGACGACCGCGTCGTGGTTCTTGTAGACGGGCTCGATCTCGCGCCAGTCGTAGCGCGCCAGGTGCACGCCCTTGCGCGCGCGGTGGATGTGGCGCGGATAGAACGCGCCCATCGAATAGTAATACATTAGCTGCGAGATCGAGGTGCAGCCGCATTTCAGGTTGCGCAGAAACAGGAACTTGCGATCAAGCGTCATCACCAGGTTTCGCAACGGCCCGCGCAGCGATGCGGGATAAGCGTCCAGCGCACGCAGCACGCGGTAACGCGGAAAGAACGGCGCAAGCAGCCGCGTCACCAGGTCGTCATGCTCCAGCGGGTTGAGATATACGGGTTTTTCCAAGTTCCAACTCCCCTTGTCAGCGGGTGGATCGCGGACGGTTCAGCGCGAGCAACCGTTTCGCCGCGGCCACCACCGGGTGCCGTCGCCGCCCGCGCGTGCGGCCGACAACCTGCCAGTCGGCGGGGGAGAGCCCGAATTCCGGAAGCCTTTCGGTCAAAGACTCGACCGGATCGTTGTCCAGGTCGAATTCGATCAACTGTCCGGGCCGGTCGGCCATGAAGGCGCGCACCGCAGCCAGATGCACGTCCCATTCCCGCCGCCACGCCTCGCAC
>JBAVQZ010000541.1:0-8581 GCA_049694515.1 Paracoccaceae bacterium
CCGGGGAGCGGGTTCGGTGCGACGACTGCCTGACCCTTGACAGGCCCTGGACGCGGGGGCGCGCAGCCTTGCTTTACAAGGACAATGCGCGGCGTCTGGTGCTGGCGCTGAAACATGGCGACCGGGCGGAACTGGCCCGCCCCGCCGCGTCATGGATGGCGCGCGCCGCCGCGCCGATCCTTCAGCCGGGCATGGTTGCGGCCCCGGTGCCGCTACACCGCCTCCGCCTGTTTCGCAGGCGGTTCAACCAGGCGGCGCTGCTGGCCCATGGGATCGCGCGGGAGACGGGGTTGGAATTATGCCCTGACCTACTGCTGCGTCGCCGCGTGACCGAGGTGCAGGATGGAAAGGGCGTCGAGGCGCGCTTCGTCAACATGAGTGGCGCCATCACGGCCCATCCGCGCCGTCAGGCACGGCTTGCTGGTCGGCACGTGTTGCTGGTCGACGATGTCATGACGTCGGGTGCCACGCTGGCCGCCGCGACAGAGGCCTGTCTCGAGGCCGGGGCGGCGGCGGTGTCGGTCCTGGTGCTGGCGCGCGTTGCGAAGGCCTCGTGAATCCCTATATTCGCCATGAGTTATGGGGAAACGGGAATACACGGATGCAGACTGTCGAACTCTATACCACGCCGTTCTGCGGCTATTGCCAGATGGCCAAGCGCCTGCTGACCCAGAAGGGTGTCAGCTTTTCCGAGATCGACCTGACGGCCCAGCCAGACCGGCGGCAGGAGATGATGAGCCGCGCCAATGGCGGCTATACCGTGCCGCAGATCTTCATCGGCGGCACCCATGTCGGCGGCTGCGACGAGCTTTACGCACTGGACCGGTCCGGCAAGCTCGACCCGCTGCTGGCCGCGTAGGCGATGCGCGCGGCGCTCCTCCAGCTGACGTCGAGCGATGACCCGCCCGAGAATGTCGCCACGGTTCGCGGAATGATGCGCGAAGCGGCGGAGGGCGGCGCGACATTCGTGCTGACGCCGGAGGTGACGAACTGCGTTTCGTCCAGCCGCGCGTGGCAGGAAAAAGTGCTGCGTCACGAAGAGGACGATGCGACCCTCGCCGCGCTGCGGGCGGAGGCCGCGGATCTCGGGCTGTGGCTGCTGATCGGTTCGCTCGGGCTTAGGACGCATGACGCCGACGGCCGCTTCGCCAACCGGTCTTTCCTGATCGGCCCGGATGGCGCGATCGCGGCGCGCTATGACAAGATCCACATGTTCGACGTGCAGATCGGCGAGAATGAGGGAATCCGGGAGTCGGCAGGGTACCGTCCCGGCGCGGCGGCGGTGGTTGCCGATACGCCCTTCGCGAAGATCGGCCTGAGCGTGTGCTATGACGTGCGTTTTCCGTATCTCTACCGCGCGCTGGCGCAGGCGGGGGCCGAGGTTCTGACCGTGCCGTCGGCCTTCCACCCCGTCACCGGCGCCGCGCATTGGGAGGTGCTGCTGCGCGCCCGCGCGATCGAAACCGGATGTTTCGTGCTTGCCCCGGCGCAGACAGGTACGCACAAGGCGCATGAGGGCAAGCCGCGCCAGACCTACGGGCACAGCATGGCCGTCGCCCCCTGGGGCGAAATTCTGGCGCAGGCCGGAGAGGCGCCCGGTGTGGTTTACGTTGATCTGGACCGGTCGGAAGTGGAAAGGTCACGGCGGCGCGTGCCATCCCTGACCCATGACAGGACATTCGAGGGCCCTGAGTGAACGACACCTCCGAATCCCTTGCCGTTTCGCTGTTCAGCGAGATTTTCATGGCCGATCAGCTGGCGCGGAACCGGCTGTCGAAGGTCTTGCCCAAGGGGATGGAGTTGAGTCACTTCTCGGTGCTTAACCATCTGGCGCGGCTGGGCGAGGAACGCTCTCCTGCGCAGTTGGCGCAGAGTTTTCATGTCACCCGCGGGGCGATGACCAACACGCTGGCCAAGCTGGAATGGGCGGGTCACGTGCACATCCGCCCCGACTGGGACGACGCTCGGCGGAAAATGGTTTCGATCAGCCCCTCCGGCACAAAGGCGCGCGACGCGGCGATCGCCGCTCTGTCGCCGATGATCGCCGAGGTCCTGGCCGATGTCGGCCCCGAAAAGGTGCGCGCGGTTCTGCCGGTTCTGCGCGCCCTGCGCGCCGCGCTTGAGTGATCCGACCGGTCAGGAATGGTCGCCACGGCACTTTGATCCATGTCATTCGACTGCCGGCCGCGGCGTAATAGGCTCTCTCCATTGGTGAACGTGACAGTGGGGAGGATTTTCATGACCGATTTCAAAACGGAAAAGCTCATCATATTCGCGCTGCGGATCTGCCTTGGGTGGACTTTCCTTTATGCAGCATCGCATCAGGTCTTCGTCGCGGGGTGGAGCGTCTCGGGTTTCCTGTCGCATACGAAGACGTTCAGCTGGCTATTCACGCCGATGGCCGGCCCGACCATAGCGCCCGTTCTCAGTTTCCTTGTTTCATACGGGCACCTTCTGATCGGCCTGTCGCTCATCAGTGGTATGATGGTTCGAGTTTCGTCGATCTTCGGCATCCTGTTGATGGTGCTCTACTGGATGGCGCACATGGAATGGCCTTATATTGGTGACCAGAACAGTTTCATCGTCGATTTTCACATCATATATGCGCTCGCGCTGTGGCTGCTGATCGTCAAGCGCGCAGGTCATGTTGCGGGGCTTGACGCAATGGCGGCCCGGATGCCGATGTTCAACGGAAACGGCCTGCTGAAATGGAGCGTCGAGGCTTGAGCGCCAAAGCGCCCCGGTTCGCTTGGCCGCATGACCGGTGGATCAGGCCCGTTTAACGCTTGCCGTGACGTAATTCACACTCAGATCGCGGTCGGACAGCGACCAGGTCCAGGTCAGGGGGTTGAACACGAACCCCTTGCGATCCACCGGATCGAGGCCCGCCTGTTTCAGCAACTCGAACAGTTCGTCCGGGGTGATGAATTTCGACCATTCATGCGTGCCCTTGGGCAGCCAGCGCATCACGTATTCGGCGCCGACGATTGCCATCGCGAAGCTCTTGGGATTGCGGTTTATCGTGGAGCAGACATGCAGCCCGCCAGGCTTCAGCAATTGCCGGCAGGCGGTGAGATACGCCAGCGGGTCGGACACGTGCTCCACCACCTCCATGTTCAGAACCGCGTCGAATTGCTCGCCGGCGTCGGCCAGCGCCTCGGCCGTTGTATGGCGATAGTCGATGTCCAGCCCCGACTGCTCGGCGTGGACCTGCGCGACGGGGATATTGCGCGGCGCGGCGTCGGCGCCCACCACCTCGGCGCCCAGCCGCGCCATCGGTTCCGACAGCAGTCCGCCGCCGCAGCCTATATCCAGCACGCGCAGCCCGGTGAAGGGCAGCGGGCCGGTCAGGTCCCTGTCGAACTCGGCCGCGATCTGGCTGGTGATATAGTCCAGCCGGCAGGGGTTGAGCATGTGCAGCGGCTTGAACTTGCCATTCGGGTCCCACCACTCGGCGGCCATGGCTTCGAATTTGGCCACCTCGGCGGCATCGACGGTTGTCTGAGCGGCTTGCATCCTGCCCTCCGTTCCGGTCTTTTCACGACAGACCCTGTGCGGGTCGCTTTCTGCGTTATATAGGTTGAACATGGATAAAGCCGCAGGCCAAAAACGCGCAGCGCATTTTCTTTTTCCGCCGCTCGACCCGTTCGACCAGCGGATGCTGGAGGTTGGCGACGGACACAGCCTTTACGTCGAGCAATGCGGAAACCCCGAGGGAATACCAGTGGTCGTGCTGCACGGCGGGCCGGGCGGCGGGTGCAGCCCGGCGATGCGGCGCTATTTCGACCCGTCGGAATACCGGATCGTCCTTTTCGATCAGCGCGGCTGCGGCCGGTCCCGGCCGCACGCGTCGGTCGAGAACAACACGACCTGGCATCTGGTCGGCGATATCGAGCTGATTCGCGAAACGCTGGGGATCGAGCGCTGGGTGGTCTTCGGCGGAAGCTGGGGCGCGACGCTGGCGCTGATCTATGCGCAAAGCCACCCCGAGCGCGCGGCCTATCTGATCCTGCGCGGTGTGTTCCTGATGACGCGGGCCGAGCTGGACTGGTTCTATGGCGGCGGCGCGGGGCATTTCTGGCCCGATCTCTGGGCGCGGTTTTCCGAGCTGATCCCGGAGGATGAGCGCCACGACATGATCGGCGCCTATCACCGGCGGCTGTTCTCGGGCGATCTGATGCTGGAGACGCGCCACGCCCGCGCCTGGGCGGCGTGGGAGAATGCGCTGGCCTCGATCGAGCATGACGGCCCTGCCGGAGAGGCCCCGGCCGATTACGCCCGCGCCTTCGCACGGTTGGAGAATCATTATTTCACCAACGCGGGCTTTCTGGAGCGCGACGGCCAGATCCTGGACAATGTGCCGCTGATCGCTCACATTCCGGCGACCATCGTGCAGGGTCGCTATGACATGATCTGCCCGCCGACCTCCGCCTGGCGGCTGGCCGAGCGGTGGGGCCGGGCCGAGATGAAGATCGTGCCATTGGCCGGTCACGCCCTGTCGGAGCCGGGCATCAGCGCGGAACTGGTGCGCACCACCCGCGCGGTGCAGCGGCAGGCGGTGGCGCTGGGCCTGTGAGGCGCGCGGCTTGGAAGGCCGCGATGTCGCGCCTACATTCCCTTTGACCCGGACGATAAGGCTGACGCGATGTGGACCCTTTTCCTGATCTTCCTGATGGCCTGCGGCGCGGCGGCGGCGACCGGCAGCCTGTTCAAGCCGGGCGCCTGGTACGCGGGCCTGAACAAACCTGTCTGGACGCCGCGCAAATGGATGTTCCCGGTAATCTGGACGTTGCTTTACATCGCCATCGCCTATGCCGGCGCGCGGGTCGCCATGCGGGCGGACAGCGGTCAGGCGCTGGCGCTTTGGTCCTTGCAGATCGCGCTGAACACGCTCTGGACGCCGGTGTTTTTCGGGGCGCACAGGATACGGGCGGGGATGATCGTCATCGCGATCCTCTGGCTGGCGGTCGCGGCGATGATGGGCAATTTCCTGACGCTTGACCTTATCGCCGGTTTGCTGGTCGCGCCCTACCTGATCTGGGTGACGATCGCCGCCTCGCTCAACTTCTGGATCTGGCGCAACAATCCGTCCGGATGAGGGCGATTTTAGATCTGCTCTTGCAGACTCGGGGCCGGGCGCGTATATGCGCCTCAACAGCGGCGGTTTGGCCTCCACCCCCAAACCTCCACCGGACAGGTATGCACGGGCCGCGCGCCCGTTTTTTTGTTTCTGGACCACGCATGAACGACCTGATCGCGAAAGCCCCAATCGACAGGCGCCTCGCCGAGATCCTCCAGCCCGTGATCGAGGGCATGGGGTTCGAGCTTGTGCGGATTCGCCTGATGGGCGGCAAGACGCACACCTTGCAGATCATGGCCGAGCGGCCCGAGGGCGGCATCGAGGTGGACGATTGCGCCGAGATCTCCACCGCCGTTTCCGCCGTGCTCGACGTCGAGGACCCGATCGAGGACAACTATACGCTTGAGGTCTCTTCGCCCGGGATCGACCGGCCGCTGACCCGGCTGAAGGATTTCGACACCTGGGAAGGCTACGAGGCGAAGCTGGAAACCACCGAGCTGATCGACGGCCGCCGCCGCTTCAAGGGCGTGCTGGCCGGGACAGAGGGCGACGAGGTTCTGATCGAGGTCGAGGAAGGCACGATCGGCCTGAAATTCGACTGGCTCAGCGACGCGAAGCTGGTGCTGACCGAGGAGCTGATCCGCGAGATGCTGCGTCAGCGAAAGGCCGCGGGCATCGTGGATGAAGACCAGTTCGACGATATTGAAACCGATGATTCGGATGCGTCCGAGGAGGAGTGAGAATGGCAATCACCAGTGCAAACCAGCTTGAGCTTCTGCAGACCGCCGAGGCTGTCGCGCGCGAAAAGATGATCGACCCAGACCTGGTCGTGCAGGCGATGGAAGAAAGCCTCGCCCGTGCCGCCAAGTCGCGCTACGGCGCCGAGATGGACATCCGCGTAGCGATCGACCGCAAGACCGGGCGGGCGACCTTCACCCGGGTGCGGACGGTGGTGCCCGACGACGAGTTGGAGAATTACCAGGCCGAGCTGACCGTCGATCAGGCGAAGGAGTTCCTCGACGACCCCAAGGTCGGCGACGAGATCCGCGACGAGGTGCCGCCGGTCGAGATGGGCCGGATCGCCGCGCAGTCGGCCAAGCAGGTGATCCTGCAGAAGGTGCGCGAGGCCGAGCGCGACCGCCAGTTCGAGGAGTTCAAGGACCGCGTCGGCACGATCATCAACGGTCAGGTCAAGCGCGAGGAATACGGCAACGTGATCGTCGATATCGGCCGGGGCGAGGGCATCCTGCGCCGGAACGAGAAGATCGGCCGCGAAAGTTATCGCCCGAACGACCGCATCCGCTGCTACATCAAGGATGTGCGGCGCGAGACGCGCGGGCCGCAGGTTTTCCTTTCCCGCACGGCGCCCGAGTTCATGGCCGAGCTGTTCAAGATGGAAGTGCCCGAGATCTATGACGGCATCATCGAGATCAAGGCCGTGGCCCGAGATCCGGGCAGCCGCGCCAAGATCGCGGTGATTTCCTATGACGGCTCGATCGACCCGGTCGGCGCCTGTGTCGGCATGCGCGGCAGCCGTGTGCAGGCCGTGGTGAACGAGCTTCAGGGCGAGAAGATCGACATCATCCCGTGGAACGAGGACCAGGCGACGTTCCTTGTCAATGCGCTGCAGCCCGCCGAGGTGTCGAAGGTCGTCATCGACGAAGAGGCCGGCAAGATCGAGGTCGTGGTGCCGGACGAGCAGCTTTCGCTGGCCATCGGCCGACGAGGGCAGAACGTGCGGCTGGCCAGTCAGCTGACCGGCCTCGACATCGACATCATGACCGAGGCGCAGGAAAGCGAGCGCCGCCAGGCCGAGTTCGCCGAGCGGACCCAGCTGTTCATGGATACGCTGGATCTGGACGAGTTCTTCGCCCAGCTTCTGGTCTCCGAAGGCTTCACCTCGCTCGAAGAGGTCGCCTATGTGGATCAGGACGAGCTTCTGGTGATCGACGGCGTGGACGAGGCCACCGCCGAAGAGCTTCAGGCCCGCGCCCGCGACCATCTGGAAGCGATCAACCGAAAGGCGCTGGAGCATGCCCGCGAGCTGGGCGTGCAGGACAGCCTGGTTGAATTCGACGGCCTGACACCCCAGATGATCGAAGCATTGGCCGAAGACGACGTGAAAACGCTTGAGGACTTCGCGACCTGTGCCGACTGGGAACTGGCCGGAGGCTGGACCACGGTCAACGGGGAGCGCGTCAAGGACGAAGGCGTGCTCGAGAAATTTGACGTCAGCCTTGAAGAAGCGCAAAACATGGTGATGACCGCGCGCATTCAGCTGGGCTGGGTCGATCCCGCCGACCTTGAAAGCGACGAGTCCGCCGAGGAAGAAGGCGCGCCCGTCGAAGAGCAGGAGGCCGGGGCCTGATCGCAGGGTCCCGGGAACGCAGCGTGACCCGTGGTGGCCGGACAAAGACGCGGGACGAGCCCGAGCGGCGCTGCATCGCCACTGGCGAGGTGCAGCCGAAGGCCGGGCTGATCCGTTTCGTCGTCGGTCCGGGCGAGGTGATCGTGCCGGACCTTCTGGGCAAGCTGCCCGGCCGGGGTATCTGGGTTTCCGCCGAGCGCGGCGCGCTGGAGGCGGCGGTCAAGAAACGGCTGTTCGCGCGCGGCGCGAAACAGGCGGTTCAGGTGCCCGACGACCTGATCGACCAGGTCGAGGCGGGACTGGTGCGCCGGGTGATCGAGGGCGTGTCCCTGGCACGCAAGGCCGGGGCCGCGGTCGCCGGGTACGAGAAAGTTAAAGGCTGGCTGCTTAGTGGTGAGGCGACGGTGCTGATCCAGGCCAGCGACGGGTCCGAGCGGGGCAAATCGAAGCTCCGCCTGCCGTCTGAAACGGAAGGCTTCATAGGCTGTCTGAATGCCTCGGAATTGGGTTTGGCATTCGGGCGGGAACATGTGATACATGGCGCGCTTGCGGCTGGCGGACTCACTCGACGTGTTGTAGAGGATGCCACCAGGCTTTCGGGCGTTCGCAAAATGGGCGGGGGCAAGGCCTCCGGAAAGGGTGTTAAGACCACATGAGCGATAGTGACGGCAAGAAAACTCTCGGTTTGCGCGGCGGGTCGCGGTCCGGACAGGTGAAGCAGAGCTTCAGCCACGGACGCACCAAGAATGTCGTGGTCGAGACCAAGCGCAAGCGCGTTGTCGTTCCGAAACCCGGTGCTGACAAGCCTGCGGGTGGAGCGTCCCAGAATCTGGGCGATCCCTCCAAGCGGCCCGCCGGGATTTCCGATGCCGAGATGGAGCGTCGCCTGAAGGCGTTGCAAGCCGCCAAGGCGAACGAAGCCGAGGAACAGAAGCAACGCGAAGAGGACGAGAAGCGGCGCGAGGAAGAACGTCTCCGCCGCCGCGAGGAGGCCGAGGCGAAGGAGCGCGAACAGCGCGAGATCGAGGAGGCCGCCCGCCAGAAGGCCGAAGAGGAAGAGCGCAAGAAGCGCGAGGCCGCCGAAGCGGAAACGCGCGCCGCTGCCGCGCCTGCCGCGTCAGAGCCTGTTCCCG
>JBAVQZ010000542.1:0-4234 GCA_049694515.1 Paracoccaceae bacterium
GCCCGAGGCCGATGCCGTGGCCGCGTTGGGTGGCAATCCGGCGCGGCTGGCCGAAACCGGCATTCCGTCCAGCGACAGCGCGCTGGTCGCGCAGACCACCCGCTTCGGCGTGGCCCAGAGCATCCGCCAGACGCTCGCCGCCGAGGATCTGGAATACCGGCGCCGCAATGACGGGCGGCTGCTGGAACGTGTGTTCAGCGTCAATGTCTATTTCCGTGCCTACGCCAAGCAGGCGCTCGATCAATACGCCGAGCTGTTGCGCTGGCGCCAGGCCGGTGCGCGGAACGTGGGTGCGCCTCCCAATCCCGAATAGCGCCCGCTCACATCCCCGTGGCCGGCCTTGAACCCGGCGGTCATTGGCGTAGCTTGACGCGAACATGACCCAAGCCGGAGCCCCGTCCATGATGCGCCTCATCGGTCTTTGCCTGACCCTTCTGACATGCGTGACATTCTCGACCGGCGCCGCCCGCGCCGATGATGTCACCAGCTTCACCCTGGAAAATGGCATGAAGGTCGTGGTGATCGAAGATCACCGCGCCCCGGTCGTGGTTCACATGGTGTGGTACAGAATCGGCGCCGCCGATGAGCCGCCGGGCCATTCCGGCATCGCGCATTTCCTGGAACATCTGATGTTCAAGGGCACCGACGCCTATCCTGCCGGCAAGCTGTCGCAGATCGTCGAGGCCAATGGCGGCTCGGACAACGCCTTCACCACGCAGGACTACACCGCCTATTTCCAGCGGGTCGCGGCCGACCGGCTGGACCTGATGATGAAGATGGAAGCCGACCGGATGGAGGGGCTGACGCTGAGCCCCGAGGATGTGAAGACCGAGCGCGACGTGATCCTGGAAGAACGCAGCCAGCGCACCGACAACAACCCCGGCGCGCTGTTCAGCGAGCAGCGCGGCGCGGCGCAGTATCTCAACCATCCTTACGGCATCCCGGTGATCGGCTGGCGCGCCGAGATGGAGAAACTATCGCGCAAGGATGCGCTAAAATTCTATCACAGCTATTACGCGCCCAACAACGCGACGCTCGTGGTCGCGGGCGACGTGAAACCCGACGAAGTGCGCGAACTGGCCGAGCAGTATTACGGCCCGCTCAGGCCCAACGAGTCGCTTGAACCGCGCGCCCGTCCGCAGGAGCCACCTCAACTGGCCGAGCGTCGTCTGCGCTTTTCCGACCCGCGCGTGGCGCAACCTTATGTGATGCGGACCTACCTAGCGCCCGAGCGCAATACCGGCGATCAGAAGACCGCCGCGGCGCTGGTCTATCTGTCGCAGCTTCTGGGCGGCGACCAGGCGACGTCCCTGCTTGGACGAAAGCTCCAGTATGAAACCCAGACCGCCGTCTATTCCTCGGCCTTTTATGACGCGACCATGATGGACAAGACCACGTTCGGGCTTGTCGTGATACCCGCCGACGGCGTGAGCCTGAAGCAGGCCGAAGACGCGATGGACGGCGTCATTGCGGACTTCATGAAAACCGGCGTCGATCAGGCGAAGTTCAACAGCCTGAAGATGCAGATGCGCGCCTCCAACATCTATGCGCGCGACGACATTCAGGGGCTCGCACGGAAATACGGCGAGGCGCTGTCGATCGGGTTGACGGTGCAGGACGTCCAGGACTGGCCGGAGGTCCTGCAACAGGTGACGCCCGACGATGTGATGGCCGCCGCGAAACAGATATTCGACCGCGACGACGCCGTGACCGGCTGGCTGATGCGCGCCCCGGCGCAGGAGGTGACCCAATGATCCGTATTGCCTTCGCTTTCGCGCTGACCTTCCTGGCCGCCCTGCCCGGCCGTGCTGCTGTGGATGTTCAGGAAGTGACGTCGCCCGGCGGCATTCATGCCTGGCTGGTGGAAAACCACGAGATCCCCTTCACCGCGCTGGAGATCCGCTTCAAGGGCGGGGCCAGCCTGGACGCGCCGGGCAAGCGCGGCGCAATCAACCTGATGACCGGGCTGCTGGAGGAGGGCGCAGGCGAGATGGATTCGCGCGCCTTCGCAACCGCCCGTGATGCGCTCGCGGCAAGTTATTCCTTCGACGTGGGCGACGACGCGCTGGCGGTGTCGGCCCGGTTCCTGACCGAGAACCGCGGTCAGGCGGTGGACCTGCTGCACAAGGCGCTGGTCGATCCGCGTTTCGACCCCGACGCGATCGAGAGGGTGCGCGCGCAGGTCATCTCGATCATCCGGTCAGACGCCAAGGACCCAAAGAAGATCGCTGCGCGGCGCTTTGACAAGCTGGCCTTCGGCGATCATCCCTATGGCTCATCTCTCAACGGCACGGAAGACAGCGTCGCGGCGCTGACGCGGGCCGACATCGTCGAGGCGAAGAACCGCGTGATGGCGCGCGACAGGCTCTATGTCTCGGCAGTGGGCGACATCTCGGCCGAGGAGCTGGGCAAGCTTCTGGACAAGCTGTTCGACGGTCTGCCGGAAACCGGCGCGCCGATGCCCGGCAAGGCGGAATACCACCTGGATGGCGGCGTTACGGTCGTGCCTTTCGACACGCCGCAATCGGCTGTCGTGTTCGGCGAGCCCGGCATCGCCCGCGAGGATCCGGACTTTTTCGCCGCCTACGTGCTGAACAGCGTGCTGGGTTCCGGCGGGTTCACGTCACGCCTGATGAAGGAGGTGCGCGAGAAGCGCGGGCTGACCTATGGCGTCTATTCCTATCTATACCCGATGGATCACGCGGCGCTGATCATGGGCCAGGTCGCCTCGGCCAACAGCAAGGTGGCCGAAGCCATCGACGTGATCCGGCAGGAATGGGCCAAGGCCGCGGCGGATGGGATCACGGCCGACGAGCTTGACGCGGTCAAGACATACCTGACCGGCGCCTACCCGTTGCGCTTCGACGGCAATGCCCCGATCGCCAATATCATGGTCGGCATGCAGCTGGAGGGGCTGGGCACGGATTACATCGCCACCCGAAACGATCGCATCAACGCCGTGACGCTGGAAGATGTGAACCGGGTGGCCAAGCGCCTGCTTGACGCCGACAACCTGCATTTCGTCGTGGTGGGCCAGCCCGAGGGGCTTGACGTCAGCAACTGACGCCGCGGCCGATTCCGCCATGATGCGGACCGTTGCGGGCCCTTTCTTCCGTTTTGCCCAACTGCGGGCGGAGCCCGTGAAATTCATGGTCGAATCGGCGCGGGCCATGCTATCCGTTGTGGTATGAACAAGCTCAACCGCAATATAAGCGCCGATCGGCCACTAATCCGGCAGCTTGACGAGGCCGCGATCAACCGGATCGCAGCGGGCGAGGTGGTCGAACGGCCCGCCTCGGCGGTCAAGGAACTGGTCGAGAATGCGCTGGACGCCGGGGCGACGCGGATCGAGGTGGCGATCGCGGATGGGGGCAAGACCCTGATCCGGGTCAGCGACGACGGCCACGGGATCGGCGCGGCGGAGTTGCCGCTGGCACTGTCGCGCCATGCCACGTCGAAGATCGACGGCAGCGACCTGCTGAACATCCACAGCTTCGGCTTCCGGGGCGAGGCGTTGCCGAGCCTCGGCGCAGTGGGACGGTTGAAGATCATCTCGCGCGCAGGCGATGAGGCCGCAGAGATCACCGTCGCGGGCGGGCAGGTCGGCGCGGTGCGGCCGGCAGCGCTCAACCGCGGGACGGTGGTGGAGTTGCGCGACCTCTTTCATGCCACGCCCGCGCGGCTGAAATTCATGCGCACAGACCGGGCCGAGGGGCAGGCGATCACCGACGTGGTGAAACGGCTGGCGATGGCCGAGCCCTTCGTCGGCTTCACCCTGCGCGACGTCAGCGGCGGCGGCGAGGGGCGCGTGACATTCCGCGCCGATGCCGAAACGGGCGACCTGTTCGACGCGCTGCACGGGCGGCTGGCGCGTGTGCTGGGCAAGGACTTCGCCGAAAACGCCTTGGCCGTAGATGCCACGCGGGAGGGGGTTCACCTGACCGGCTATGCCGCCCTTCCGACCTATTCGCGCGGATCGGGCGTCGCGCAACACCTGTTCGTCAACGGCCGTCCGGTGCGTGACAAGCTGCTTTACGGCGCGCTGCGCGGCGCCTATGCCGATTTCCTCGGCCGCGACCGGCACCCGGCGGCGGCGCTTTTCATCGACTGCGACCCGCATCTGGTTGACGTGAACGTACACCCCGCCAAGGCCGAGGTGCGCTTCCGCGAGCCGGGGGTGGTGCGCGGGCTGATCGTCTCGGCCCTGCGCCACGCGCTGGCCGAGGCGGGGCAC
>JBAVQZ010000543.1:0-2445 GCA_049694515.1 Paracoccaceae bacterium
CCCGAGGGGCTGAACGACTCCAAGCTGCTGGCCGCCCCGCGCCGCGCGGCGCGCTGTGCCGAACTGCGGGAGGTGGCCGAAGTCTCGGTCGCGCATGCCACCGTCGAGGAGATCGACCGCATCAACATCCTTGCCGCCGCGCATCTGGCGATGTGCCGCGCCATAGCCGGACTGGCGCGGCCGCCGGACTATGCGCTGATCGACGGGAACATGATACCGAAAGAACTGCCCTGCGCCGGGCAGGCGGTGGTGAAGGGTGACGGGTTGTGCCTGTCGATCGCCGCCGCCTCGATCGTGGCGAAAACCGTCCGCGACCGGCTGATGGTGGATTTGGCGCAACAGCACCCCGGATATGGCTGGGAGACCAACGCCGGTTACGGCTCCGGCGCGCATATGGCGGCGCTTCAAAATCTCGGTGTCACCCCACACCATAGGCGTTCGTTCAAGCCGGTGCACAATATATTGTATCAAGATAAAACAGTAAGTGACTGATTCAAAAAAATAAATTGACGGCGAATCACCTTTGACTCATCTTTGTCGCCAACAATGACGACGCCGGCACGGCGCGGGGACAGAGGCAGAGATGAAAACGATGACAAAGCGACAGGAGGCCGCGGCGCTTCCGACCAACCGGATTCTGGACGGCGATTGCGTGGAGGTGATGAACAGCCTTCCCGAGGCGTCGGTGGACCTCGTCTTTGCCGATCCGCCCTACAACCTGCAGCTTCGGGGCGATCTGCACCGGCCCGACAATTCGCGCGTCGACGCGGTGGACGACGCCTGGGACAGCTTCGCCTCGTTCCAGACCTATGACGCCTTCACCGAGGCCTGGCTGAAGGCCGCGCGCCGCATCCTCAAGCCGAACGGCGCGATCTGGGTGATCGGAAGCTATCACAACATTTTCCGCCTCGGGGCCGAGTTGCAGAACCAGGGCTTCTGGATTCTCAACGACGTGGTTTGGCGCAAGTCGAACCCGATGCCGAATTTCCGCGGCAAGCGCCTGACCAACGCGCATGAGACGCTGATCTGGGCCTCGCGCGAGGAGGGCGCGAAATACACCTTCAACTACGAGGCGCTGAAATCGCTGAACGAGGGCGTGCAGATGCGCAGCGACTGGGTTCTGCCGATCTGCACCGGGCATGAGCGGCTGAAGGACGACAACGGCGAAAAGGCGCATCCCACGCAAAAGCCCGAAAGCCTGCTGCACCGGGTTCTGGTCGCCACCACCAATCCCGGCGACGTGGTGCTGGACCCGTTCTTCGGCACCGGAACGACCGGCGCGGTGGCCAAGAAGCTGGGCCGCGATTTCATCGGGATCGAGCGCGAGGCCGCCTATCGCGAGGTCGCGGAAAAGCGCCTTGCGTCGGTCCGCCGGTTCGACCGTGAATCGCTGATCGTCTCGGCCTCGAAACGGGCCGAGCCGCGCGTGCCGTTCGGCCAGCTGGTCGAGCGGGGGATGCTGCGCCCGGGCGAGGTTCTGACCTCGATGAACGGCAAGACGGCCAAGGTGCGCGCCGACGGCACGCTGGTGGCCGATGACGTGCGCGGCTCCATCCACCAGGTCGGCGCGGCGCTGGAAGGCGCGCCAAGCTGCAATGGCTGGACCTATTGGAGCTTCCGCCGCGACGGCAAATCGGTGCCCATCGACCTGCTGCGCCAGCAGATCCGCGCCGAGATGGCCGAGCGCCCGAACTGAGCGCCGATCAAAGCGCGGCGCTGACGATCGGCGTGTCGATCAGCCGGCGCATGTCCTGTGTCACCGCGTCGATATCGGCCTCGGCGGTATAGAATTTGGGCACCATGAAGCGCGCCCGGCCGACCGCGTCGAAGACATAGACCGACGGGCCGTGGATCACCGTATAGGGCCGCTCGCCTCGCGGTTTCTGCACCTTGTGGGTCACGCGGTAGCGCCGGGTCAGCGCCTCGATCTGGTTCGGCGTCCCGCGCAGCCCGTCCACCCGCGGGTCGAACGTCGCGACATAACGGGCCAGGCTTCCCGGCGTGTCCCGGTCGGGGTCCACGGTCACGAACAGCACCGAAACGCCCTCGGCGGCCGGGCCCAGCCTGTCCAGCACCTGCGCCACGTTGGCCATGGTCAGCGGGCAGACGCCGGGGCACAGCGTGTAGCCGAAGAACAGCATCACGTCGCGGCCGCGGTAATCCTGCTCGGTCACGGTCTTGCCGTCACCGGCGCGGGTCATGGTGAAGGACAGATCGGGCAGCACGCCCGATACGTCGATCGAATTCCAGCGATCCTCGTCCCGGCAGCCCGCCAGCAGGCCCAGCCCCAGGCCGCCCGCGATCAGCCCGCGCCTGGTGAGCGCCCGGGGGGCGTCAGAACGGGGCATTGATCACCAGAAGGGCGACGCCGAAGGCGGCGGCCAGCATCACCAGCGCCCCGCCCAGCAGGATCAGGGCGAGGTTGCGATTGGGCCGGCCGGTCTG
>JBAVQZ010000544.1:0-3196 GCA_049694515.1 Paracoccaceae bacterium
GCCCACCTCGGCCGCGCGCCGCGCATCACGCAGCGTCTGCACCTGGCAGATCAGCGGCACCCCGGCCGCGTGGATCTCTTCCGCGAAGGGGGCCGGATCGCCGAAGCTTAGAAACAGCGCGGACGGCTTTCGCGACAGAACACGGGTCAGAAGCGCCGGATTTTCCCGCAGTTTCCAAGTGATGAACCCGCAGCCCACAACGGCGTTGCCGGCCGCGTCCATCTCGCGCGCCACCCAATCGGGATCGCCATAGCCACCGCCGATGATTCCCATTCCGCCGGCGCGGGTGACGGCGGCGGCAAGCCGCCCGCCCGCGGCCATCGCCATCGGGGCCGACATGATCGGGTGGGTCAGGCCGAAACGTTCGGTCAGGCGTGTTTCGATCATCGGGTCTCCTTCGGCAGGCCGCCGCAGGGCGGTCCGCCTTTGCTACATCCTGAACACGCCGAACCGCGTCTCGGCGATGGGGGCGTTCAGCGCCGCCGACAGCGACAGGGCCAGCACCTCGCGGCTTTTCCGCGGATCGATGATACCATCGTCCCACAGCCGCGCCGCGGCATAGAGCGGGTGCGCCTGCTCCTCGAACATCTCGATCGTGGGACGCTTGAACTCGGCCTCCTCCTCGGCCGACCAGGTGCCGCCCGCCCGCTCGATCGCGTCGCGCTTGACCGTCGCCAGAACGCCCGCGGCCTGCTCGCCTCCCATCACACTGATCCGGCTGTTCGGCCATGTCCACAGGAAGCGCGGCTGATAGGCGCGCCCCGCCATGCCGTAATTGCCGGCCCCGAAAGAGCCGCCGACGATCATGGTGATCTTCGGCACGTTCGTCGTCGCCACCGCCGTCACCATCTTGGCGCCGTGGCGCGCGATGCCTTCGTTCTCGTATTTCCGGCCGACCATGAAACCGGTGATGTTCTGCAGGAAAACCAGCGGGATATTGCGCTGGCTGCACAGTTCGACGAAATGCGCGCCCTTCTGCGCGGCCTCGGAGAACAGCACGCCGTTGTTGGCGACGATCCCCACCGGGCAACCCATGACATGGGCGAAGCCCGTTACCAGCGTCTCGCCGAAGCGCGGCTTGAACTCGTCGAAGCGCGAGCCGTCCACGACACGCGCGATCACCTCTCGGATGTCATAGGGCGTGCGCAGGTCGGCGGGAATGACGCCGAGGATCTCGTCGGGGTCATGGGCGGGCGGCTCGGGCGTCTGCCATTGCACCGTCGCGGGCTTCGTGCGGTTCAGGCTTTCCACCGCCCGCCGCGCCAGCGCAAGGGCGTGGGCGTCATCCTCGGCCAGGTAATCCGCCACGCCCGACAGGCGCGTGTGCACGTCGCCCCCGCCCAGATCCTCGGCCGTGACGACCTCGCCCGTCGCGGCCTTGACCAGCGGCGGGCCGGCCAGGAAGATCGTGCCCTGCTCCTTCACGATGATGGTAACGTCCGACATCGCGGGCACATAGGCCCCGCCCGCCGTGCAGGAACCCATCACCACCGCGATCTGGGGGATTCCCTTGGCCGACATCCGCGCCTGGTTGTAGAAGATGCGCCCGAAATGGTCGCGGTCGGGGAAAACCTCGTCCTGGTTGGGCAGGTTCGCCCCGCCCGAATCCACCAGATAGACGCAGGGCAGGTTGCACTCCTCGGCGATCTCCTGCGCGCGCAGGTGCTTCTTGACCGTCATCGGGTAATAGGTGCCGCCCTTCACGGTGGCGTCGTTGCACACCACCATGACCTCCTGGCCGTGGATGCGCCCCACCCCGGCGATCAACCCGGCGCAGGGCGCCGCATTGTCATACATGCCATGTGCCGCCGTGGCGCCGATCTCGAGGAACGGCGCGCCTGGGTCCAGCAGGTTGGCGACGCGCTCACGCGGGGGCATCTTGCCACGGCCGACATGGCGGGCGCGGGCCTTTTCGCCGCCGCCCGCGGCAGCGGCGGAAGCGGCGTCCCGCACGAGTTGAAGGGCTTCCAGATGCGCCTCGCGGTTAGCGCGGAAGGCGTCGGAAGATGGCAATGCGGTCGAAGTCAGACGCATGGGAGTCCCCCTTTCGGCAGAGGCTCCGAGATGCGGTTGCAACAGCCGCCCGTGATGGGCGCAGCACCGCCCGGGCGGGAAACCGAGGATCGTTGCATCACCCCATCGCCCCCATCATCTCGCGCCCGATCAGCATCCGGCGGATCTCGGAGGTGCCGGCCCCGATCTCCATCAGCTTGGCGTCGCGGAAAATGCGGCTGACGGGCGTTTCGTTCATGAAGCCCGCGCCGCCCATCGCCTGCACCGCCTGGTGGGCGACGACCATCGCCTCTTCGGACGCATAAAGCACGCAGGCCGCCGCGTCGGCGCGCGTCACCTCGCCCCGGTCGCAGGCCTTGGCCACCTCGTAGACATAGGCGCGGGCCGAGTTCATCTTGGTGTACATGTCGGCGATCTTGCCCTGCATCAGCTGGAAATTCCCGATCGGCTGGCCGAACTGCTTGCGCTCCTTCAGATACGGCATGACCTCGTCCAGACAGGCGGCCATGATGCCGGTGCCGATGCCCGACAGCACCACCCGCTCGTAATCCAGCCCCGACATCAGCACGCGCACGCCCTTGCCTTCCTCGCCCAAGACGTTCTCGAAGGGCACCTCGACATCCTCGAAGATCAGTTCGGCGGTGTTCGACCCGCGCATTCCCAGCTTGTCGAAATGCGGGCTGGTGGAAAAGCCCTTCATGTCCTTCTCGACGATGAAGGCGGTGATGCCCTTGCTGCCCGCCTCGGGGTCCGTCTTGGCATAGACGACCAGCGTGTCGGCGTCGGGGCCGTTGGTAATCCAGTATTTCGTGCCGTTGAGCGAATAATACCCGTTCCGCTTCTCGGCGCGCAGTTTCATGCCGACCACGTCCGAGCCCGCGCCGGCCTCGCTCATCGCCAGCGCGCCGACATGTTCGCCCGAGATCAGGCCGGGCAGGTATTTGCGCTTTTGCTCTTCGCTGCCGTTCAGCTTGATCTGATTGACGCATAGGTTGGAGTGCGCGCCGTAGGACAGGCTGACCGAGGCGCTGGCCCGCGCGATCTCCTCGACCGCGACGGTATGGGCGAGATACCCCATGCCGGCCCCGCCGTATTCCTCGGGCACGGTGACGCCCAGCAGGCCCAGTTCGCCCATCTCGCGCCAGAGCGCAGCGGGGAAATCGTTGGTCCGGTCGATCTCGGC
>JBAVQZ010000545.1:0-7032 GCA_049694515.1 Paracoccaceae bacterium
AAGTTCCTGCTTTACGGCGGCGCGATCCAGATGGCGGGACAGGTGCGCGCAAAGGGCGAGGCGCGGCGCACCCGCAGCGATTTCATGCAGATGGAGAAGGACCGGGGCATCTCGGTCTCGGCCTCGGCGATGTCGTTCGACTATGACGGGTTTCGTTTCAACCTGGTGGACACGCCCGGCCACTCGGACTTTTCGGAAGACACCTACCGCACCCTGACGGCGGTGGACGCGGCGATCATGGTCATCGACGGCGCGAAAGGCGTGGAAAGCCAGACCCGCAAGCTGTTCGAGGTCTGCCGCCTGCGCGACCTGCCGATCCTGACCTTCTGCAACAAGATGGACCGCGAAAGCCGCGACACCTTCGACATCATCGACGAGATCCAGGAGAATCTGGCGATCGACGTGACCCCCGCCAGCTGGCCCATCGGCATGGGGCGCGAGTTCCTGGGCTGTTACGACCTGCTGCGCGACCGGCTGGAGTTGATGGACCGCGCCGACCGCAACAAGGTGGCCGAAAGCATCAAGATCGAAGGGCTGGACGATCCGCTGCTGGAAAAGCATGTCCCCGCGGGCCTGCTGGAAAAGCTGCGCGAAGAGATCGAGATGGCGCGCGAATTGCTGCCACGGCTGGACAGTCGCGCCCTGCTCGAAGGCACGATGACGCCGATCTGGTTCGGTTCCGCCATCAACTCTTTCGGGGTGAAAGAGCTGATGGACGGCATCGGCACCTATGGCCCCGAGCCGCAAGTGCAGGCCGCCGAGCCGCGCCAGATCGCGCCCGAAGAGGACAAGGTGACCGGTTTCGTGTTCAAGGTGCAAGCCAACATGGACCCCAAGCACCGCGACAGGGTCGCTTTCCTGCGCATGGCTTCGGGGCATTTCCAGCGCGGCATGAAGCTGACCCATGTACGCAGCAAGAAGCCGATGACCATCTCCAACCCGGTGCTGTTCCTGGCGTCCGACCGCGAACTGGCCGAGGAGGCCTGGGCCGGCGACATCATCGGCATCCCCAACCACGGCCAGCTTCGCATCGGCGACACGCTGACCGAGGGCGAAAGCTTGCGCGTGACCGGCATCCCCTCTTTCGCGCCCGAGCTGCTGCAGACCTGCCGCGCGGGCGACCCGATGAAGGCCAAGCACCTAGACAAGGCGCTGATGCAATTCGCCGAGGAGGGGGCCGCCAAGGTCTTCAAGCCGATGATGGGGGCCGGGTTCATCGTGGGTGTGGTGGGCCAGTTGCAATTCGAGGTGCTGGCCAGCCGGATCGAGCAGGAATACGGCCTGCCGGTGCGCTTCGAGCCGTCGCAATTCACCTCGGCCCGCTGGATCACCGGTCCGAAAGCGGCGGTGGACAAGTTCGTCGCCGCCAACAAGCAGCACATATCGCACGACAATGACGGCGATCTGGTCTACATGACCCGCCTGCAATGGGACATCGACCGGATCGAACGGGACTATCCCGACCTTACCCTAAGCGCCACCAAGGAAATGCAGGTCTGACCGCGTGACGCGGGGCTGGACAGCGCCGCATGGCCGGCGTTGGATGGGATCATGAGCCAGGAAGAGGACGACCTTCCCGAAATCGACGGTCTGCTGGACGGGCTGGAGAACCTCGCCCGGAACAACGACCGGGTGACGCTGGATCAAGTGCTGGAAAGCCTCGGCGCGCGCGGTTTCGGACCGCTTCTCGTGGTGTTCTCGGCCTTCCTGATCCTGCCTATCGGCATGGTGCCGGGGATTCCGGCGATCGTCGGGCTCATCTTCATCGTAATCGGCGGGCACATGCTGGTCCGCAGCCACCGGCTGTGGCTGCCCGCGATGGTGAAACGCGCCTCTTTCAGCGCATCGGTACTGAAATCGTCGGTGCGGCGCGCGCGTCCCGCTGAGGACTGGCTGCGGCCGGTCCTCGCGCCCAGGCTGAGCCTGCTGGTCGAAGGTGCGCTGCCGATTGGCGTGATCGCGCTTGTCGTGATCGCGACCGGCCTTCTGGTCATGGTGGTGGGGTTCATTCCCTTCGTGCCGCTGGCGCTGTCGCTGCACGTCTTGCTGTTCGGCCTCGCGCTGACGGCGCGCGACGGTGTCGTCGGGCTGGTCGCCTATGGTGTTCTCGCGCCCGAACTCTATTTGCTCTGGATCCTGCTGCCGTGACGCGGGCCGCCGCCCCTGCACGAACCGGCAGAGGCGGCGTTGCTGCAATCAGGACTGCAATTCCGCGTCCATGGTGATTTCGGCATTCAGCAGCTTGGAGACAGGACAGTTGGCCTTCGCCCCCTCTGCCGCCTCGCGGAACACACCCGCGTCGGCACCGGGTATGCGGGCCTTCACGTCGAGGTGGATCTTCGTGATCGCGAAACCGCCATCCTTTTCTTCCAACGAAACGGTCGCCGTGGTGGCGATTTCTTCGGCCACCAGGTCATGCTCTCCCAGCACGCCCGACAGCGCCATGGAGAAACAGCCGGCATGGGCCGCGCCGATCAGTTCTTCGGGGTTGGTGCCCTTGGCGTCCTGAAACCGGGTGTTGAAGCCGTAGGCCTGATTGTCGAGAACGCCCGACGCCGTCGAGACCGTTCCCTTCCCGTCCTTCAGGCCACCGCCCCATTTCGCCGAACCGCGTCTCTTGATCATAGCGTCCTACCTTTCTTTTCTTCGCGTCAGAAACTCGTTCCGCGCGGTGAACCGGATGGCAAAGACCTAGGATTTCGGCCTCCGCCTGGCAAACCGCGCAAGAAACAATATATTACTAAGCAAGGAATTGACCACCAAAGCGACAGGCGCGTTGACCCGCCCTGCCAGATAAAGTAGCCACGTCTCCGTGTGGACGGGTTCCTGTGCATAACTCCGGGAACGCCGCGCCGAAGCCGCTTCAGATGTACGGGCCGTGAAAGGGTCCGTAAGACAACGGATCCGAATGACAAAATTCAGCGACCTCAACCTGGACCCCAAGGTCCTAAAAGCCGTCGAAGACGCCGGCTATGAAACGCCCACGCCGATTCAGGCGGGCGCCATTCCCCACGCGCTGGCCGGGCGCGACGTGCTGGGTATCGCCCAGACCGGCACCGGCAAGACCGCCAGCTTCGTGTTGCCGATGATCACCATGCTGTCGCGCGGCCGGGCCCGGGCGCGGATGCCCCGAAGCCTCGTTCTGGCGCCGACGCGCGAACTTGCCGCACAGGTGGCGGAAAACTTCGACACCTATGCCAAGAACACCAAGCTGACCAAGGCACTGCTGATCGGCGGCGTCAGCTTCAAGGAGCAGGACCAGTTGATCGACAAGGGCGTGGACGTGCTGATCGCCACGCCGGGCCGGCTGCTCGACCATTTCGAGCGCGGCAAGCTGTTGCTGACCGGCGTGCAGATCATGGTGGTGGACGAAGCCGACCGGATGCTCGACATGGGCTTCATCCCCGACATCGAACGCATCTTCCAGTTGACGCCGTTCACCCGCCAGACGCTGTTCTTCAGCGCCACCATGGCACCCGAGATCGAACGGATCACCAACACCTTCCTGTCCAACCCCGCCAAGATCGAGGTCGCCCGCGCCGCGACCACGGGCGAGAATATAGAACAGGGCGTCGTGATGTTCCGCGCCAGCCGCAAGGACAAGCAGGCGTCCGAGAAACGCGCCCTGCTGCGCGCGCTGATCGACCGCGAGGGCGCGGCCTGCAAGAACGCGATCATATTCTGCAACCGCAAGACCGAGGTCGATATCGTCGCGAAATCGCTGAACAAATACGGCTACGACGCGGCCCCGATCCATGGCGACCTGGACCAGTCGCAGCGCACCCGCACGCTCGAAGGCTTCCGCAACGGAAGCCTGCGTTTCCTGGTCGCGTCCGACGTGGCGGCGCGCGGGCTTGACGTGCCGGCGGTCAGCCATGTCTTCAACTACGACGTGCCCAGCCATGCGGAGGATTATGTCCACCGCATCGGACGCACCGGCCGGGCCGGGTTGAAGGGCAAGACGCTGATGATCTGCGTGCCCAATGACGAGAAGAACCTCGCCAATATCGAGGCGCTGGTCGAAGGCCAGATTCCGCGCGTGGAAAGCCCGCTGGAACAGAGCACGGTCAGCGAAGAGGCGCCGAAAAAGCAAGACGAACAGCCGGCCAAGCCGTCCGCGCGCAAGGCCCCGTCAAAGAAATCCGCGTCAAAGCCGGATGAGCAGAAACCTGGCGGCCAGAAAGCCGGCAATCAGAAATCCGGCAACAAGAGTGCCACCGATGGTCGCTCGGGGTCTCGCCGGGACGAGCCGGTGGTCGGCATGGGCGACCATATGCCCGCCTTCCTGACGCGGTCCTTCAAGATGCCGGTGGACTGAGCCCTTCACGGACGCAAACGAGACCGCCCTTTCGGGCGGTCTTTTATTTCGTGCCGCAAGAAAGGATCAAGCGCTTAGACGGCTGACCACCACGATCACCTCGACGCGGCGGCCGATCTCGTCCAGCGCGACGTGGCGGGTACGCCGACGCAGCGCCTCTTCCAGCTTGTCATCGTCGGCCAGGGTCTTTTCGTCGGCCCGGGCGACAAGCTGTGACAGCTCCTCTTCCAGCACCTCGACCAGCGGAGCGTTCGACGTCCCGGTTTCCGGAAGCCCCTTGATCTCCACCCAGGGCTCGCCCAGCGGCTCGTCTTCCTCGTCGATGATCAACGTGACCACGATCAGGCCATTCAGCGCCATGCGGATGCGATCACGGACCACGCCGTCCAGCGCCCCGATCTGGATCGTCCCGTCCAGGTAGGTGCGGCCGGCCTCGATATGGTCTACCACCCGCGGCTCGTCGCCGGTCAGGTCCAGCATGGTGCCGTTGGTGGCGATCGCGGATGCGATGCCTTTTTCACGCGCGAGTGTCGCATGGGCGCGCAGGTGACGGTGCTCGCCATGCATCGGGATCAGGATCTGCGGCGTCATGATGCGGTGCATGACCTCCAGGTCCGGGCGGTTGGCGTGGCCCGAGACGTGATAGAGGTCGGCGCTGTCATCGACGACATCCACACCCATTTCCGAAAAGGCGTTCATGATGCCGATCACGCCGCGTTCATTGCCCGGGATCGTCTTGGAGGAGAACAGGAAGGTGTCGCCCTGCTTCATCTCCAGCCCCATATACTTGCCCCGCGCCAGCTGGGCCGACGCGGCGCGCCGTTCGCCCTGGCTGCCGGTGACGATGAGCATGAGGCTCTCGCGCGGGAGGTTCTTGGCGTCCTCGGGCGATATGGTCGAGGGGAAATCGGTCAGGATGCCGCTTTCGACACCCGCCTCGACCATGCGCCGCATCGCCCGGCCCAGCAGCACGACGGATCGGCCGGCGGCCCGCGCGGCCTCGGCCAGGGTCTTCAGCCGCGCGATGTTGGAGGCGAAAGTGGTGGCGACCACCATCCCTTCGGCCCGCTGAATGAGTTGCTGGATCGCCGGGGCGAGCGTGGATTCCGAGCGGCCCGGATTGGGCGAAAAGACATTGGTGGAATCGCAGGTCAGAACCTTGACGCCGCCATGCGCCACTTCGCCCCACATCTTGGCGTCGAACGGTTCGCCCACCACCGGGTGCTCGTCGACCTTGAAGTCACCCGAATGGACGATCCGCCCGGCGGGCGTGTCGATCACCATGGCCGAACTTTCCGGGATGGAGTGCGAGACCGGCAGGAACGACACCGTGAAGGGGCCCGCCTTTACGGTTTCGGGCCAGGCGCCGGTCACGTTGACGATCTCCGGGTCAAGCCCGTGCTCGTCCAGTTTGCGCGCGGCGATATTGCCGGTGAATACGCGGGTATGGACCGGCGCCTTCAGGCGCGGCCACAGATGTCCCAGGGCGCCGACATGGTCCTCGTGCGCGTGGGTGATGAAGATCGCCTCCAGGCGGTCGGCGCGCTCCTCCAGCCACGAGATGTCGGCGAAGATCAGGTTGACGCCCGGCGTGGTGTCCATGTCGGGGAAGGTGACGCCCAGATCGACGAGGATCAGGCGCTCCTTGCCCTCGGGGCCGTAGCCATAGACGTAGGCGTTCATTCCGATTTCGCCCGCCCCCCCGAGGGGCATGTAGATCAGACGGTTCTTGGCTGTCATATCGTGCCGTTTTCCTTGTTGTAGGAATGGATCACGGTCAGGCCGTGCATTGTCAGGTCTTCCTCGATGGTGTCGAACAGCACGTCGCCCTGGGCGAACAAGGGGGCAAGGCCACCGGTGCCGATGATCGTCATCGGGCGTTCGTATTCGGCGCGGATCCGCTCGGTGATGCCCTGGACGAGGCCGATATAGCCCCAGAACACGCCCGATTGCATGCAGGCCACCGTGTTGGTGCCGATTACTGCCTGCGGCTTGGTCACGTCCACATGCGGCAGCGCGGCGGCGGCGGAATGAAGCGCCTCGAGGCTGAGATTGACGCCCGGCGCGATCACACCGCCGACATAGGCGCCGTCCTCGGCCACGACGTCGAAAGTGGTGGCGGTGCCGAAATCCACGACGATCAGGTCGCCGCCGTGCCGATCGAAGGCGCCGGCGGCGTTGACCAGGCGGTCGGGGCCGACCTGCGTGCCCGCATCGACCCGCGGCGGGTGCGGCAGAAGGCAGTCGGGCTTGCCCACGACGATCGGCCTCGTGTTGAAATACCGATCGGCGAAAACGCGCAGGTTGAACACCACGCGCGGCACCGTCGACGAGATGATCACCGCGTCGATGTCCGCGTCGATCCGGTGATGCGCGATCAGCGTCGAATACCAGACGTAATACTGATCGGCCGTCCTCTGATGCTCGGTCGAGGTGCGCAACGTGCACAGGAACCGCGCGCCGTCCCAGATCGAGAAGACGGTATTGGTATTGCCGCAGTCGATACAGAGCAGCATCGCTACCCCCCCTCGAAGAAAACATCCGCCGCGGCGATGGCCCGGCGGCCCTGCGGCGTCTTTAGAACGAGATTGCCGGCAGCGTCCACCGTCTCGAAGCTGCCGGTGGTCTCGGCACCGCCGGCACGGGCGGTTAGCGTCTCGCCCAGCCGCGCCGCGCGGGCCAGCCATGCCCCGCGAATCGGCGCGAAGCCATAG